>DAOVZP010000390.1 GCA_030635045.1 Bacteroidota bacterium
AAATATCACTGAGGATAAAAAATCATCCGTAGAAAAAGAAGCTGTCACAACGGTTGATGATGGGCTTGCGGAGGTTACGGTATCAGATGAAGATGATCCATTAAAGGCAGAAACATTTGCTGTTGCGGAGCAGGAAACAGATATCATAATTACAGAAAATGAAGATTTGGATGAGGCAATGGTTGTATATCCTGAAGAAGAAATGGCAGGAGCCGGAGTTATGGAAGACCGTTCGATGGCAGCCAAAAGCAGGGCAAAGAGGGGGCAAAAGATGGCAGAGGAGGAGAATTTATTTACAGTAATAGAAGAGATGCCGGAATTTCCGGGTGGCATGGATTCATTATTCATTTTCCTGGAGGATAACATTAGTTTTCCCATCACTGAAGACACCTCCGCATATAACAAGGTCTATGTCCAATTCATTGTAAGCAAGAAAGGACGAATAAAAGATATCCGGATCATACACAGTGGTGGAGAAGAGTTTGACCGGGAGGTGATTCGTGCATTAAAGCTTATGCCCGAATGGATCCCCGGCCGGCAGAGGGGCAAAGCTGTTCCTGTGCTTTATACACTTCCGATAAGGTTTGCACCGGAATAAGCCTTTGCACCGCAGGGGTAAAATATCCTTACCTTTGCCGCATGATATTGGTCACAGGCGGTACAGGCCTGGCGGGGTCCCATCTGCTTCTTGAACTCACAGCACGAGGCACACACGTCAGGGCATTACATCGCGAAAGCAGCAAAACAGATTATGTCAAACACGTATTCGACGCATATGCCGACGATCCGGATCAGCAGCTTAAACTGATCGAATGGATTGAGGGTGATGTGCTGGATATTTATTCCCTTGAAGACGCCATGGAAGGCGTAACACAGGTATATCACAATGCTGCGGTTGTTTCTTTCAGCCCGCACAAAAGAGAGATCATGCACCAGGTGAATGTTGAGGGAACAGCCAATGTTGTGAATGCAGCCATAAATAAAGGTGTTAAGAAAATATGCCACCTCAGCTCCATTGCTGCTCTCGGCAGGGCCAATCAGGATGGCATCACCGACGAATCCACCGAATGGGTTACATCACGATATAACTCCAATTATGCCATCAGTAAATATAACGGTGAGCGGGAAATATGGCGGGGGACAGCAGAGGGCCTTGATGCCGTTGTGATCCTGCCATCTATTATCCTTGGCCTGGCAGATATAAATAATGGGAGTATGCAGCTTTTCAAAACCATAATGAAAGGCATCCCCTTTTATACGCCGGGGTCAAACGGTTATATTGATGCCAGGGACATAGCCAGGGCACAGATCTTTCTTATGGAAAGTGAAGTGAAGAATGAGAAATTCGTCCTTTCTGCTGAAAACCTGGGATACCGGGAAGTGCTGAGAATGATCGCAGACGGACTTGAAAAACCCTATCCAAAAATCAGGGTTAACAAGCCATTGGCATTGACTGCACGGTATTTCTTTAAAATAAAAAGCCTGCTTAACGGGAAAGATCCGATCATAACAAAAGAAACCGCCAGGACGGCGATGCGAACATATACTTACAACACTGATAAATTCATTTCCTTAAGCGGGATGAAATACATAAAGATCAGTGATACCATCAGTAGCATTTGCAGCATTTACAAGAAAAATGATTTCTTCATGAAATAATCTTTAATTTTGCCTGCATTGATGAGATCACTTTATCATCATTGACTTTAATACCAACAATAAACATAAGAGGAATGAAAAAAACAGCTCTGATCTACTGGCCCAAAAAGGGGAATGTTGAGAATACAGCCAAAAAGATTTCCACACATTTCGAACAGGAAGGCATGGATATTTTCACAATATCAGAGATAGAAGCAGCAAAGCTGGCCAATTATGATTTTCTGATCTTCGGCGGATCCACCATAGGTGCCGATAACTGGGAAGATACCCATACAAGCAAATGGCATAGCTTTTTTGAAGACCTGAAAACTGTTAACCTTCAAGGAAAGGCGGCAGCCATATACGGTCTTGGAGACCAGGTACTTTACCCCGAGCATTTTGTTGATGCCATGGCGGTGATCCGTGATGAATTGACTGCTGCCGGGGCCAGGGTCATTGGTAAATGGCCAGTAGAAAACTATGAACATACGGATTCAAAATCGGTGGAAGGTGATCATTTCATTGGCCTGGCCCTTGATGACGACCAGCAGCATGAGCTGTCAGATGAAAGGATCCGCAAATGGGTTGACATACTCAGGTCAGAATTAGACTTTTAAGCCAAAGAGATACTTTCCCATCCTTTTCCTGTATAAATGCAGGCTTCACGGTATCCTGTCTCAACAAGATCTTTAGCTGTTTCATCAAGCAATAAGCCAACTTCCCCGGGTTTATGTGCATCGGTACTGATGGTTACCGGAATATTCATCTTATTCATTTCCTTCAGGATTGCCGGTCCCGGAAAAAGCGATCCTGAACGCTTCTTGTATAAGCCCCGGGTATTTACTTCCACAATACAGCCATTATCCCTGATAATTTCGAGGGTTTCC
>DAOVZP010000253.1 GCA_030635045.1 Bacteroidota bacterium
ATAACTCCCATAAACCGTAATCGTTGATCCTGAGCCAGCTTTCTTCGCAGCGATAGAAACCCGGTGCGATCATTTCCCGCTCATATCCCATTTTCAAAGGGTCGAGTTCTGTGGGTGGATCGATCCTGGTTACCATGTTATAATAAATTACAAAGGCTACGATTACGGCTACAAGGCCAGCCAGTATATATAACCATATTTTACGCCTTCTTTTATTAGCCATTAGAAATCTTGTTTGTAAGGTATTGCAATCCTACTATCTCAGAGCACGTGATCACAGCACTGGCAGTAACACCCAATATCCCGTGAAGGTTCATATTTTGCCCTGTAAAGAACAGGTTATTGATCTTTGTCCTGGGCAGTATGATCGACCGCAAAGGATCATGGCAGTTTTTCATAATGCCGTAGGCGGAACCTTCATCAGTACCGGTATAGTCGTGGAAGGTAAGGGGTGTTGATGTATATACCTTTTCAATATTAGCACGTATTCCCGGCAAGCGCTTTTCCAGCGCAGTGAGCAACTTTTCCGCTTTACCGGCCTTGAAGGCTTCATATTCTTCACCCCGCCTGTTGATCTTTGTGCCCAGCCATGGGCTGACTTCTTCAAACTTCATATCAGCCATAAGCATGATAGATTCAGCAAACCTGCCGGTATTGGAGGTTGCCGGTGTGTAAAAGTAATAATTATCCGGCCAGCGTTTTTCATCATGCGAGGCATTCAAAATGCCGTCAGCACTATAATGGAAGTAATTCTTATTCAAATAGGGGAAAGAATCTTTTTTGAGTACCGCATAAAGCGAGAACGCACCCCAGGTATTATCCAGGTTTGTGATACGCTTTCGATATATTTTCCTGATCTTTCCTTCCCTGATCATCTTCAGGCTTGTAATAGGATGTGCATTGGAAATGAAATTATCCCCGTATATCGTCTCACCATTATCAAGAAGCACTGCCCTTGCTTCTTCATTTTCAACAATAATTTCGTTCACCCTGTGCGATGTCAGGACTGTTCCTCCATAGCTTTTAATACCTGCAACAAGCAGATCGGCAATTTGCTGGCTGCCGTCAACGGGGCGCCAGCAACTGTTGATAAGTGAATCACGCATACAGGCATGCACATACAGAGGCGTTTTGCCGGCATGGCCCGGATAAAGAGACAAGCCTCCCGCCAGGACATTTTTCAAGCGCTCATTATTGCTAAGCCCGGATAAAAACCCAAGGGCACATGTTTCCAGTGTAGGCAGGGGAATATGATAAGAGTCGGTCCCGGAAGGATCATAGAGGGGGAAATCGTCTGTCACCGCCCGGATACGGGATATATATTGATCTATGGCCTTTTTTTCTTGAGGAAAATGCTGCAGAAGCCGGGATGCAAAATTATCGTAACCCTGCGAAAGCTTATATTCCGTATCATCACCATCAAATGTCAGGGTGTCAAATCCATCTGTATCCAGCTGTTTCAACTTCAGTTTATCTGCTATGCCGAAATATTTGAAATACTTGTGCAGGTATTGACCTTCATCCATGCTTCCGATATAATGCATGCCGGTATCGAAAATGCATCCGTCCCTGGTGAAGGATTGCAGGTTTCCTCCCACCTTGCTGCTTTGCTCGAGCACACATACATTCAGTCCCTCCTTGCTGAGGATCAGGCCACATTCCAGGCCTCCCAAACCGCTACCAATGATAACTATATCGTATTTCATTATTGTTTCTTCAGGATATAAACGAGGTTGGATGTCATTTTTGTATCATCAATTATGCTGACATCAAGCTTCAGCATTGAAAAAATATCGAGGTAATTTTCTTTTGAGTTAAAATATAATTTGTGTTGTTTGTCCAATGTAATGTTGAATCCGACACGTGTTGACACAAATTCGGATATCCTGGTGCCAAGGTGTTTCTTTCGCAGGCTGAGATCTGCATCACGGATAATGATCACACCATTGTCTTTTAGCCTGTCAGCGCATTTGGCGATTAGTTTTTCCTGTTCCTCTACCGGCATATAATGCAAAACATCTGCAAGGATGAAAGCATCGCTTTGTTCGGGATCAATGCCGTTTATATCTGCATGAATAAATCTGATATTCTTGTTTTTCAGTGCACAATGGTTTGCAGTATCGACCTTGTCGGGATCATAATCATAGCACAGGAATTGCCTGTCGGGGGCCATCAGCTGAAGCATATATGACATGAAGCCATAACCGCACCCAATATCGGTGATCAGACCCTGCTCCGGCAGTTCATTGTGGAATAGCAGGTATTGCTTTTCCATCCTGATCTTCACCTTCATGTACCATTCGAGGACCGGGCCCCGGTAGAGGTAGTTCCTGATTACCTTTTTGCGGAAGAAAACCGGGGTTTCGAATTCCTTGCGTATAATGGCATACTCTTTCTGCATATGGTGCCTGACAGATTTTGAGGTTGCCAGCAGGGTATCTTTTATCAGGGGGCTGTCGGAGCTGATCCGGGGGAGGACAGTCATGCTTACCGTAGTGGTTTTCATGAAAGGCTCAAATTTAGGCATGGCATTACCGGTACCATAGGATATGACTGGTATGATATCGAGATTAAGTTCCCTTGCAATATAGAAAGCACCCTGATGGAAACGTTTGATATTAAGATCGTATGAACGTGTCCCTTCAGGAAATACAAATATGGAATAACCCTTATTTACAATTTCCCGCATCTGATCCATAATGGGATCAAGGCCCTTATTGACCGGTAAGAAATCGGCAAATCTCACAAACCAGCCAAAAAACATACTCTTTTGTACCCAGGGATGAGTGAGCAGGATCATCCTCGGATTTTGCATGATATTCACTACGGTGTCGAGGTGCGACTGATGGTTGCATATGATCACTGCCGGTTCTTTAAATATTTCTTTGCCCGGGCTCCTGATATATTTTGGACAGTTCACCGAACCATATACGATCACACGGCAAGCCAGGGAAAGCATTTGGTGGAAGATCAATTTCTTTTGAGTGGTTTTAATGGGGGCCAGGTACTTAAGGGCCAATCCGGCAAAATTTAGTATAGTCACCCCAACAATGAAGATCAGAAATGTGTTTATCGAAAACAGAAAATCTTTGAAAGTAGCCGGCCACCTTCTGTTTCTGCCTTCATGCCTTATCAGAAAATTAAAAAGCCTTGGCAGGAGAGTATATGTAATGAAGATCACGGAGAGAATCCCGATAATGGCGGAGATGGCAATGGATTGTAAAGCCGGATGTTTGGCAAAGATCAACACCCCGATCCCAACCAGGGTTGTAACACCACTTAAAAGGATGGATATTTTGTAGGAGACCAATTTTTTTCTTCCATACTGGTATTCCTGCATGAGTCCGCGCATACAGAAAATGGCATAGTCAATACCCAGCCCAAAGATAAAGGTAGAGATGATGATGTTAAAAATGTTGAACCTGATCCCCAGCAAGCCCATTATTCCCAGTGTAAAGACCCAGCTGATCAGCAATGGGATAAATGTGATGATGCCGAGTTCTATCCTTCCGAAAGAAACAGTAAGGATGAGAAATACCACGATAAGGGATATAATGATCAGGGTATCGAAATCATCTCTGAGGCCATCCATGAATGAGGATGTCAACGATTGCCGGTCGAATACAATAATATCCTCCCTTCCCTCAAAAACATCGTAAACAACTGCTTTGTCATTTTCCGCCACCTTTAAAACGGTGGTAACCATCGACAGGCTGTCCTTTTCCGTGATATATTCATCCAGAAATTCTTCCCTGAGCGGGTATAGTGCGGATAATCCGGGTG
>DAOVZP010000365.1 GCA_030635045.1 Bacteroidota bacterium
AAGGTATGATGCAGTTGAGATATCGAGGCGCATAGCATACCAGAAACCGGCCATAACATCTCCAAATCCCGGGCTTTCAAGCGATATAAGCTGATTATAATAAATAAGAAAAATGGCCCTGTTCAATGCAAAGAACAATAACCAGAAAATGAACTGCCGTATGAGTGAAGCAAAGATCCTGAGCATCAGAAATAAATTAATGTTTGCAAAGGTAATAATTTGAACTGTTAGGGGTTTGGTTTGTTGTTTATTTGACAAATGAGTTTGGAGTTTGAAGTTTGGAGTTTGAAGTTTGAAGTTGGGGGTCTTCAATGAGCCCGTGCCGCATACCCCATACCTCAAACCCCAAACCTCAAACCTCAAACCCCATACCCCATACCTCATACCATATACATGAACTAAGGAAAAAACTTTATATTTACATCCCCGTAGTTTATTATTATTCCGGAAGATGCCGTAAACCAGGGGGTTGATTACAAGCGTTAAACTATACCATATGATAAAGAAAGTCCTTATAGCGAATAGGGGAGAAATTGCATTACGTGTTATGCGCTCGTGCAGGGAGATGGGGATCACCTCGGTAGCGGTATTTTCTGAATCTGACCGCAGGTCGATGCATGTACGCTATGCTGATGAAGCCTATTTTATTGGCCCTTCCCCTTCTGCCGAAAGTTACCTCGTGATCGACAAGATCATTGATGCTGCAAAGCAATCCGGAGCGGATGCCATCCATCCCGGATATGGGTTCCTTTCTGAAAACGCTGAATTTGCTGATCGATGCAAAAAGGAAGGTATCATTTTCATAGGCCCTTCTTCATATGCCATCAAAACCATGGGAGATAAGATCACTGCCCGGAAGACCATGGTAGATGCCGGCGTTCCCGTTGTGCCTGGCAGCGAGATGATTACTGATGAAAATGATGCAATAAAAAAGATCAGGGAGATCGGACTGCCAGTGATGGTAAAGGCTTCGGCAGGTGGAGGTGGGAAAGGCATGCGCCTTGTCCATAAGGAAAAAGATATTATCAGTTCTCTCAGGGCCGCACAATCGGAAGCACGGGCCGCTTTTGGCAACGATGCTATCTATATTGAGAAATATATCAAATCACCCCACCATATCGAATTTCAGATCCTTGGCGACACGCATGGCAATGTGATCCATCTTTTCGAAAGGGAGTGCTCGGTGCAGCGCCGCCATCAGAAAGTGGTGGAAGAAACACCTTCCCCGCTGATGACACCGGAGATCAGGAAGGAAATGGGGGATTTTGCCGTTGCAGCTGCCAAAGCAGTGAATTATAGCGGTGCAGGCACAATAGAATTTATTGTGGACGAAAAGTTGAATTACTATTTCCTTGAAATGAACACACGCCTGCAGGTGGAACATCCTATCACCGAAAGAGTGGTGGGCGTTGACCTTGTGAAGCAGCAGATCAATATTGCCAACGGCCTTGAACTTGAGCTTAAGCAGGACGAACTTAGCCAGTACGGACATGCCATTGAATGCAGGATCTATGCTGAAGACCCTGAAAATGACTTCATGCCAAGCCCGGGCGTGATCAGGCATATTACCGAGCCGCTCGGACTGGGGGTCAGGCACGATGGATATGTTTATGAAGGATTTGAGATCCCTATTTATTATGACCCCTTGATCAGTAAGCTGGTGGTGTGGGCCAGGACCAGGGAAGAAGCAATTGCCCGTATGAAACGTGCCCTTTACGCTTACAAGATCACCGGTGTAAAAACATCTATCCCTTTCCTGAACCGTATTATGGAAACGGCCGATTTTGTGAAAGGGAAGTATAATACCAACTTCATTGAAAAGAACAGTGATTTCCTCATGTTCCCCGATAAGCATGAGGTGAAGGTTGAAGATGTGGCTATCATCGCAGCCTATGTCGATTATCTTGACCGGCTTAATGATCTCCAGGAAGATGTGCATTCAAAAAACGGAAAGAACAACTGGAAAAACTGCGGACGGCGCCTGAGCTTCAATCGCTTTTAAAAGAATGTGAAAATTATAGTTATGCCAACAGAAATAAATATCAACGACCGTAATGCCCTTGTAGAGGTGCTCAGCAGGGACGGTGATAAGGTCAGGATAAGCATTGATGGAAAGAAATATGATGCCGATGTGGTGATGGTGGAGGAAGGGGTTTATTCTATAATCATAGACAATAAATCCCACAATATTGAGCTTATCCGGACCGACAATAAGAATTATGAGGTCAACACATATGCCAAATCCTATGATGTGGAGATTGTTGATGCGGAAAGCAAGTACCTGAAGAGCCGGCAACGGGATGATGGCGTTGAAGAGGCTGTGATCTCTTCCCCAATGCCGGGAAAGATCGTAAAGATCCTCGTGAAGGTGGGAGATAAGGTTAAGGCAGGCGATACTGTTATCATTGTGTCTGCCATGAAGATGGAAAGCGAATATAAGGTAAAAAAAGATCGCATCATCAAGGATATTAAGGTGAAGGAAGGTGACACCATTCAGTCTGACCAGCCACTGATAGTGATTGAATAAACACTTCAAAAAACGATTGATTACTCCCACAGCACTGATTCATAACTATAAAAGAAACATTCAACCAATTTTAAGCACGAGATAAGAATGCCGAACTGGGCGGAGGCAAGGAACGCATCGAAAGACAGCACAATGCCGGTCGTAATACTGCCCGTGAACGCATAGCAGACCTGCTTGACCCGGGTACTTTTGTCGAGATCGACAAGTTTTTGACCCATCGCTGTAATGATTTCGGGATGGAAAAGAACCAGATTCCCGG
>DAOVZP010000241.1 GCA_030635045.1 Bacteroidota bacterium
AGCAATCCCAGGAATGCCTGGAGCAACCCTGCCGAATGGGATGAGTCAGCCAAGGTGCTGGCCCGGAAATTTATTGACAATTTCGTTTCCTTCACGGATAACGAGGAGGGAAAACGGCTGGTTGAAGCCGGACCCAAAATATAGAAGATAGAAAATAGAAGACTGAAGAAGTGTATTTACGAAGCAGTTCGTTCCTCGGTGCTCGGTCTTCCTACTGATTCAGCATGACCGGCATTACCAGCATGAGTACGTCCTCTGCTTCATTTTCTTTGGTCACCGGGTGCAGGATGCCTGCCCTGTTGGGTGCCGACATCTCAATTCTGATTTCTTCTGAATCAATATTGTTTAGCATTTCCTGCAGAAAGCGGGAGTTGAACCCGATCTCCATATCCTCGCCTTCATAGCTGCATGTAAGGCGCTCTTTAGCTTCATTTGAGAAGTCGATATCTTCAGCAGCCAGCATTAATTCCTTACCGGAAAGCTTGAATCTGACCTGATGTGTCGATTGGTTGGCAAAGATGGCCACCCTGCGGATCGAATTCAGCAAAGACACCCTGTCGATAGTCAGCTTATGCGGGTTGTCGGTTGGGATGACAGCCTCATAATTGGGATATTTTCCGTCGATTAGCCGGCAGGTCATCTTTACATTCTCAAAGTTAAACTCAGCGTTGGTCTGGTTGTAATCAATACTCACAGCGCCCTCAGAGGCAGATAAAATATTCTTTAACTGGTTAAGAGGTTTCCTGGGCATGATGAAAGAAGCCGACTCACTGGTGCTAAAATCCGTTCTCCGGTATCTTACCAGTTTATGGGCATCTGTGGCAACAAATGTGATATCATCAGGGGTCAGTTCGAGGAATACACCTGACATGACCGGCCTGAGTTCATCATTTCCTGCTGCAAACAGGGTTTTGTTGATCGCATTTACCAGCAACTCCGACTCAATGGATACAGATACTGTCTCCTCTAATTCAGGTGCTTGCGGGAATTCATCACTTTTATGGCCACTCAGCTTATATTTCCCGTCTCCGGCAGATATCTCTACGCCAAGAGTTTCCTTGTTAATGGTAAATTGTACCGGTATGTCGGAAAAGGTTTTTAATGTGTCTATAAGGATCTTAGCCGGTATGGTGACTGCGCCGGGATCCTCTGCCTTGTCAAGAGGAATGCTAACCTTCATGGTAGTCTCCAGGTCAGATGCAGTGATCATAAGAGCATCTTCCTTAAGTTCAAAGAGGAAATCATCAAGGATAGGTAGGGTATTGCTGGTATTCAGCACACCGCTGAGTGCAGTCAGATTCTTTGACAACAAGGAACTTGAAACGATGAATCTCATATGTAATGTTTTTCTGTTAGGACTTTTTCTTATTTCACTATGTAAAAATATTAAAAATTTTCACAAGATGTGCAATTTACACAAAATAATGGAATGCTTTATTTCTTGCTTTTATATAAAAAACGCGACTCGGTGCCTGCCAGCAGGCGCTTGATATTTTTCAGGTGAGTGAGTGGCACGAACACAGCGACCGCCACTGACAGTATCACCAGGGGGATTTCAGTATTGTTGCATAAAAAATACGACAGGAATGGAAATGAAATACAAGCCAGGATGGAAGAAAGTGACACATAACCGCTCAATGGGAAGACGATGAGGAAAACACCAAAAGCCGCCGGCCCGCTGACAGGATACAGGGCAATGCCAATTCCAAGTAGTGTGGCAACACCCTTTCCGCCTTTAAAGCCGGCAAAAACAGGGCGGATATGTCCAATTACAACGCATATTGCAAGGCTTATAGCCAAATAAATTTGAAACTCCTTCGGTATACTGCCGGCAGGAAGCAAGCAGGCCAGGTTCACAGCTATCCAGCCTTTCATAACATCCAGCATAAAGACAGGTATTCCGGCTTTCCACCCCAGGACCCGGAAAGTATTCGTTGTACCCGCATTCCCACTACCTTCCCTGCGTATATCGGTATGAAAGAATATCAAGCCGATCCACAGGGAGAATGGTATAGAGCCCAGCAAATATGCCAGCACAAGAATTCCGCTTATATATACCCAGGTGTATTCCATTTATTGCATACTCATTGTCATATTTAAAAAGTGTGAAGTGAGCTAAAGTGCCTAAAGTGAGCTAAAGTTTGGAGTTAACTAAAGTTTGAAGTTAAATAACTTTAGGCACTTCATAACTATCGTATTCCATAAATATTATCCATCTTACGCTTAAAATCGATCATTTTCCGCCTGCTTGAGATCACAAACTCATAGGGCACTTCCTCATCCCTCGAATAGATGATCCGCCTGTCCGCTTTCAGGTTAAGTATCTCGTTATTGAACCCTTCATTTGAAGAGATGGCCTGCATGATATAATTGCGATAGCTGAAGAAATACCAATCACCTTCGGGGATTTCAAAATAGATATTTACCACGCCATAACCACTTGCTTTTCGCTCTATCTCAATATAGCCGGGCACCATTCTGTTAACCAGTTCGTCCCCGATACTGAATACTCCGATATCACCATAGGAAACCAGGGAACTGGTACGCTGGCTCCAATGGAACTTCACCTGGTCCAGGAGCAAAGTATACTTAATACTTTCCGGCAAGCGCCTGATGACACCATAATTACTGAGGTCTGTAATGATCTTATCCGCTTCGCCGGAAGGCATACGTTGCTTAAGAAAGGTTAGGAATATCGGATCAGTAGTTTCCGTTCCGGGGAGGTTGGTTTCACTCAGGCTTTTTGATATCCTTTTCAGCACATTCGGGTCAAAGAAGAAATCAAAGCCCATCACAATATCAAAGCGTGTAGAATCAGGTATTATATAATGGCCGGCATGGCCAAACAGATCAAGCTTAACATGTGGAAGTTCCATTCCCAGGGAGATCGGCCCTACCCCTTCCAGGGAGCAATTGTCGTTGTGCAGTGTCAGGTACTCCGTCAGCTCAGCTCCATTTTCTGCTGAAACCCTGAAGCTTTCATTATCCTTATCATATGAAAGCAGCCCGGAGGCAGAAAGCACTGAGATATCTCCCTCCCTTCGTTTCTGCGTGAAAAATGCCGGGTAAAAACGTGCAGACTCCGGTGCATACATAAGGCTTGTCATAATATTCACGCCATCAGGCCCTTTCAGGCTATCAGGAACAGGAATAAGTATATCATCAGGGTTGATAAGCGTATCGAGCAATACCCTGTCGAAGTGATCATCAAAGCAATCCTGCCTCACACTGAAATTACCATCAAAATAAAGGAACTCCTGCCTTGCTTCCAGTTTAACATTTCCTATGAATGAGTACCACGGGCTCAGCATAAAAGCTGCCGTATCGGAGATATGGCCTGTAGCAAATGTCCGTCCCGCTGAATCCACAGTGATGCTGCTCATGAATATGGAACTTGATTCGCCGGCTAAATCCAAATAGTCGATATCACCGTTGGCAATATATTGATGCCGTGAGAAAATATTCACATTGGCATTATAAACATGGTGGTGTCTCGATGCAGTATCTGTAATGATGTCAGCATATCTGAGGGTTTCAATCAGGGCATCCTGTAATATGTTCAGCTTTCCATCGCCCGGAAAGATCGCAGCATCAGCAACCCTGATGATCTTCACATCTTCGGCATAGATAATATTTTTCTGCAGATCATAATTTGCTCTTGTACCGAAAAACCGCAGAGAATCCTGCTCAGGATGAGTTGATATGAACTCGGAACCTGCCAGGTTAAGGTCCATCAACTCAAGCATGGTCATTTCATTGATATCAGGGATCTCTTCGGCAATATTATTTTTCAGGTGCATGCTTTGCATGTCCATCTCCCATTCAATCTCATCCATATAGCAAATAAACCTGTTGAAGGGAATATCGACCAGGGATGAAACTCCTGTGGATATGAACTTGCCTTTCCTCTGGTCAAAATCAAGATCGGTACGATAATCATTTGTAAAGAAGGCCAGGGCACTGAATGTAGTATCTG
>DAOVZP010000162.1 GCA_030635045.1 Bacteroidota bacterium
ACATCATCATCTGGCAGTTGTTCCTGAACTTGCCCTGCTTATAATATGCCTTCTCCTCTTCCCAAAGGATACACTGGCCCAGGATAGATATATAATCCAGGGAATCGTTTTTGAAAAGGAGTCTGAGATGGTACTCCCCGGCGCACATGTCCTGATCGAGGGCACTTCTTACGGTACCATCTCGGGGCCCGATGGTTCGTTTCGTCTAAGCATCACCGACTTCCCACTTACGCTGAAAGTAACCCATGTCGGTTTCGACGACCGCTTCTTCACTGTCACTGAAAGCATCAGAGATGAGATATTGATGCTCGGGCTGAATTTCTCCGCAGAAATGCTTGAAGGGGTTACCATCACCGACCGCAAAGCCGAATTGATCTTCAAGGATGAATCATATTCAGTCCTGGACTTTGAATTTCATGAAAATGGCTTGATGCTGTTGATATTCAGGAACAAGCTCAGGCGGGCGGAACTTGTGCTGCTCTCCACCATGAACGACACTCTTGCCATATTAACCAAGTTGCCCGGCAGGGCGGCTTCCCTGCATCACGACTGCCTCGACAAGATACATTATGTTGCCAAAGACAGTGCCTACCAGATACAATTTACAGGTACTGAGCTCAGGTTGATATATCCTACCGATATCAGGATCTTTCGTCCGGTTGCACGTGCATTCGCAGCTTATCATAACGACAACTATTATTTCGGCATCAGCAGGATGCACGGGCAGGTTATTGAATACATCCGGTATGATTCCATTGCAGATGCATATATTACATTCAGGGAAGTATATGACAGTAAAAAACTGGGAATACTTAAAGATAATCCGGGGCACCATGGCATGCTGGGCAGCTTTAGAAATGATGATTTAGAGTTCGCGCTCTTATTAATGGGAGATGAACCAAGCATTAAAACTCAGAGAGAGGCTTATAAGAGAAGCCGTGACATTTCCATTGAAGCACATTACCTGAAAACAATTGTTTACACACCTCTCTATGCCCCTTTGTTTAAGTCGGGTGAGCAAATGATCATCTTCAACCATCCCGAATCTCAAATTGAATTTTTAACGCCATATGGTGAACTTGAAGCAGCAACAGACATTGATTATCATATAAAGAAGGACTGGGAAGAACTAATCCTGAAGGATGAGATCAGAGACGAGTATTATACGGTCTTTATCCACGCCAACAGGGTTAGCCTGCATCCACTGGATATTGAAACCGGCGTGCTTGGCAATGCAAACATTTTGTATTACCCCTTTGTTAGAAAAATACTGGTAAGGAATGGCTATGTTTACTTCACCTACCGGCAACCGGGGTCTATCGAAAGAACGATGCTTTTCAGGCAGAAGCTGCAATCGGGTGAAGACAAATATGCAGTTTCAAACAATTAAATAAATATCTGATGAAAAACAGATGTGAATGGGCTGGTCATGACCCATTATACCATGATTACCATGATAAAGAGTGGGGAGTGCCCGTATACGATGACCATAAACTTTTTGAATTCCTGGTGCTTGAGACTTTCCAGGCAGGCCTTAGCTGGATCACAATCCTGCGAAAAAGGGATAACTTCAGAAAGGCCTTTGACAGCTTTGACTATAATAAAATTGCTGCCTATGATGAAGATAAGGTGCAGGAGCTACTCCACGATGCCGGCATCGTCAGGAACCAACTAAAAATACGGGCGACCATCAACAACGCACAGGCCTTTATCAGGGTACAGGAAGAATTTGGGTCATTCAGCAAATATATCTGGGGCTTCGTTAGCGGCAAACCCATACAAAACTCCTTCAAGTCCATAAAAGAATTGCCTGCAAACACCCACCTGTCCGATGAGATCAGCAAAGACCTGAAAAAGCGGGGATTTAAATTCGTAGGCTCAACCGTGGTCTATGCGCATATGCAGGCCACGGGAATGGTGAATGATCATTTTGTTCATTGTTACAGGTATAAAGAACTAGTGTTAAGTTAAGCGTATTTTAGCCACACCAAGTCTTGCTCTTTTTGCTTCTGACTTCTTTAAAAAATCATTACGTAGCTACGGCTATGCTCAAATTTTTTGCATCGTCAGCAACAAAAATTTCTACGACTTATGCGACACAATACACTTGACTCAACACTAGGCGGGTGAAGGATTTACACTTTAGACTTTACACTTTACACTTTACACTCCACCCAACACTCAACACTCAAAACTCAAAACTTATCCTACCAGGTGTACCCTATAGAGGTAGTGACACCCCAATCATTAGTGGCAGCATCAGCATCGAGAGGCTCACTATCGAAGTTATCATAAAAGCTCAATCCAAAATAGAAGTCGTTGAAGATCTCAATGCGGGCTTTGATCTCATACTCAAGACGGACGCGTCCCAGGCTGGTTAAACTTGGGTATACATTGAAGTAGGATGTAATATCAATCTCCGGCTGGTTAAATCTGAAGATCCTGTATGCCCAATGCATTATTCCTTCTAAGCTATTGACAAGTGAATCTTCTTTTGATCTCTCAGATGATACCAGCAATCCCAAAGCGCCGCTTAAAACATTAAGGTTATTATGAACAACATCATAGCCAACACCAAACCCTCCATAGGAACGGAATTGGGTACCCAGCTCTGTGTTTTGTTGAATCCCGGCAAATGCAACACCAAACCATCTTTTCTTGAAAAACCTCTGATAGGAAGCAGTATAATCTTGTTTCCGTATCCTTTCCCTGTCTGTCTGATCAGTTAAGATGGAACTAGCTCTAATTTGTGTAAATGACTTTTCAACCCGGTAATCAACATTTCCCGAAAAGTTAAATTGTGAGATCGTACTTGCCTTGCTGTATGAATAGCCAAAGTCGATGGCACCGTCCAATCTCTTCCAGAAGGCCCTTTTCACAGGAAAGATCTCTGCAATTCCTGATACAGGTTCAGGAATCCTGAAGCTACCTGATTGAATATTCACATAACCGGCAGTACCTGAAGTATCAATAGACCCGAAAAACCTGAGCCCATTGGAAAGCTGTATCGTAAATTGTTGTTTTGAGTAGAATGTTTTGATTCGGTCAAATTCGATTTTCAATGTTCCAATACCGTCAGTTTTGAAGACCAGGATACCATACTCAAAGCGTTTTACCTCCCCGGTAATCTTGTCACCATTATGCAGATATACCGTATCTGTCTTAGGGCCTGCAAATGATAACACCGGCAAGAATATAAAAGACAGGACAAATACGGCACTAAATATATGTTTCTGTAGTGTGAAATTCATAATGCTCCGTCTATTATTACATGAAATAATAGTCCCAATAAAAGTACGTAAAAAATAAAAAAAAGTTCAAAAAGCTCGTCAATTAATATATTTAGTGTACTTTAGCCAAAATTTTTAATACATTACAATGAATAAAGGAACAGTAAAATTCTTTAATAACGCCAAGGGATTTGGATTTATTAAAGACGCAGAATCGGAAAATGAGTATTTTGTCCATGTAACAGGTCTCATTGATGAGGTCAAAGAAAATGACGAAGTAACTTTCGAATTAACGGAAGGAAAAAAAGGTCTAAATGCGGTAAATGTTAAACTTGCTTAAGGTTTAATATAAATATCACGTTAATAGATTTACCCCCGAATACTCGGGGGTTTTTTTTTACTCCAAAATCACTGAATCAGCTTCCAGTATTTGCACCGTCAATCCTTTGATGTATTCTTCCTCTACCGGGTACCCAAGCTTCTGCGCTATGAAAGCATCTTGCAGCCCTCCTTTAAAATTATCCTGTGATACACGTACAAGCGATCGCCTGAACCACATTTCTGCATTTGACGGATCAAGATCGAGGGCTTTGGAATAGTCCAGCTCGGCATTGGGAAACCGCTGCTTAAACACATAGGCTTTCCCCCTGTTTTTATAGAAGGTAAACCTGTATGGGTCGAGACGGATGGCTTTTGTATACTCAGCAATGGCCTTCTCAAAAGCATCTTTTCTTTCATAGATCAACGCACGGTTAAAATATGCCAGAGGCTCATCAGGATTCAATTCAACAGCCATATTCATATTTTCCATGGCCAGGTCGTACCTGCCAATGCGCATATAAGTCAAGCCCTTATTCAGGTATGCCTTATAAAATGAACTATTTATCTCTATAGCCCTGTTAAACTCATCAAGGGCAAGCATCGGCGCCTTTTCCCCGAGGTAGATCAACCCCAGATTATTGAAAGCCTGATATGCACGATCATTCTTGCGAATACATTGATTGTAATCAAATTTCGCCTTATCAAAATCGCCATTCATGGCCCAATGGTCACCGCGAAAGAAGTATGCATAATGATCATCAGGATATAAGGCGATGACCCGCGACCAGGCACTCCCGCTATCATGCCAATCTGAAAGCCGCTCAATGCTGGTCTTCCCCAGCCAAAGCATCCATGCAGTTACCATAAGCATTGCAGCTATTAGAAAAACCTTTTTGCGCTGCAACAGGCCATATAATCGGTAAAAGGCAACTCCAGCCAAACCATATAATCCCAGGTATGGCAAATAAATTTCATTTTCGCTATATAAATAATGCCCCCCCGGCCTTAGCAGGAAGGCAGCCAGTACTCCTGCCAGGAAGAATAGCAATCCACTGATGTACGTTTTCTCCTTCCTGAAAAACCAAAACGCAGTAACAAAAAAGATCATCGCCAGGGAAGCCAATATAACCGGCCACATCATGATCTGTTCCGGGAAGGGATGATAAGCAGCAATGCCAACAGGTAGAAGAAACTTTGAGAAAACCAGTATTATGGAATATCCGCCAAGGACAATGTTTTCGAATACTCCTGGAGATGTTACTGTTATTTCAGGTTCTGCAAAAGTAAGGACTGTAATAATTACAAAAATGATGCTCAGTATAAAAAAGAAGATCTTTCCGTTCAGAGCATCTTTCAAATTCTTGTTTTGCAGATAGTCGATCAGCATCAGCACGATTGGGAATATTACTGCAACAGGATTTGAAAAAAGGGCCATGATAAAGAAAACCGTACACAGAAAATATAA
>DAOVZP010000379.1 GCA_030635045.1 Bacteroidota bacterium
AATACTGAGTGCCTCGGTTTCGGTCCATTCACAGATGGCTGTTATATCCTCCGGTGAAAGGATGGCATCACGGTGCAGCATCAGGTAATTTTGAGGGGGCATGGTGCTGTCGCTGACCGCCTCACAGATATCATCGAGCAGGCCAATTTTATGCCTGTCGTCCAGGGTTCCGTACCCGGCAAAATTCATTTCACTCTTACCGTTACGTATATGCTGGTCGATGATCCACGAAAAGGGGGCTAAATGGGCATACCAGGGGTAATTGGTGTTATTTGAATGGCAGTCGTAACAGGAAGTTATAAATGAAGCCTGAAGCATATCCGGCATATCAGCATTGACCTCAAGGAAGTCAAAAGGAGACACTTCATCACTAATATTTTTCTCTGTCCGCAGGAATTGAATAAAAATAAATGAGCCCAGTAAGATATACAGGCTGACGCGTCCGATTCTTTTCATGAGAGATGATTTATTCTTCCATCAGTTTATCAGCTTCGGCATTGGCCCAGGAAGTGATCACAGTGATCTCTTCATCAGTAAGTATATTATCAGGATATTTTTCAATGTATTTTTTCGGTGGCATGCCTTTCTCCTTCACCTCTTCACTGATGCCGTTAAGTTTACTGATCTTTTTGGTGAGCTTGTAGCCTTCCCATTTGGAGAAGTTCAGGGATCCCTTGGCTTTAATATTGCCGGCATCAGCGGTATGGCAGTCGAAACAGGCTTTGTCGAGCAGAGTCATGACGTCTTCCGGCCAGCCGAGATCAATATCTTCGGTAATCTGCACCGGTGCAGGTGTTGGGGATTGTGCCGCAATGAATAAGAAAATGGATAAAATCGGTATTATACTGATAAGGATTGTTTTTTTCATGCGTTAAAGTTTTTAGTTGTCTTTCAGCAAAGATAGTAAAGGATTGTTAAATGGCTACCCTTCGACTTCGCTCAGGATGACAAGCTAAATGGCTAAATGGTTAAATGGCTGGTTGGTTCAGGAAGTTTTGAATGTTCCTTTGAACTTGAAGAAAACAACAGTTTCTTTAGTCAGGCTTGCACTTAAGGAAAGCGTGTCATCTTGCTTAAATAAAAATGTTCCTTTTATATTAACATCTTTATTTCCACCGGGGTCGATCACATTAAGAAATTTAATGTTTTTCCCATTACTCATCAGCACCTCACGCCCGGCAATCTTATTTGCGATCTCTTTTACGATATGGATAAGGCAAACACCCGGCACTATGGGCTGGCCTGGGAAATGCCCTGAAAAGATCTCGTGTGATGGGTCAAAGGCGATCCTGGCAGAGAATTCATTCTCATTTATATTTAATTCGCTGATGGTGTATAGAGACTTCAGGCTCATGGGGTAAAGATAGGGGTTTTGAGTGTTGAGTGTTGAGTTTTGAGTTAGTTAAAAGTGATAAGTTAGGTGGTTGCTGTGATCATGCCGGCCCCCAGTTCAACTAACTCAACCAATTCAACTAATCCACAAGCTCAAGGTTAAACCGCAACCTGAACCCCGGCTGCTCAATAAGGATACTTTCGGGGCTGTAATTGATCCTTTTTGGAGAGAGGGTGATGTTGATCCGGTTCTTATTAAAGATACCTCCTACATTGACAATCTTCTTATAGGGTTCAATCAGATTGGTGCTGATATAGCCATCTTTGCCTTTATAGGACTTCATCAGTATCATAATACCAACATCCTCCTTTGCAAGGTAGGTTTTTTGGATATCACCATGTGGACCAGAGCCAAGCAACATGCTAAAATATTTTTCGAATTTATTCAGCAGAAACGTTTTATCGAGGGGGGAATAAATGTTATGAATGTAAAGATTAAGATGGTTCATATTTTCAATAGGCCTCAATTCAAAATCAAAGAAATTCAACCCCAACTCACTAAAGAATGCCACTTTATAGCTATTGTCTTCAAAAGACTTGATCATCATCAGGCCGGAAAACTCACGCCCGTTCACTTCAAGTCGTGCCTTGTATAATGCTTTGGCAAATCCGGGAGGAAACGGCATCAATTCATCATATCCCGGGCCACTCATGTTAACCTTGCCACTATGGCTGTATTGCTTCATATAACAGCCGGCTGGAAACAAAAGCAAAGCGCTAATGCAGATCAAAAATATGCTGCGGAATATTTTCATTCAGCTGTTTATTGATAAAACGGATATGGGTAAAGTCGCCTGATCTTTCCAGCATATAAAGCTCATCGACCGAGTAGTCCTGCCTGTTGATGAAGAGACGGATCTTTGAAAGAAACTCCTTCATATTCTCCTCCAGAGGGGTAAGCTCAAGTTTATAGCCCGAAGCATTCTGAAAATATTCAAACTCGAAATTTTCGCTTTCCAGGATGGTACCGTTAACCATGCTCAGCATGATATTGTTGATCTCCCGGAACATCCTCCCGGAAGCAGCATCGTAGATGTTGGTTCTGCTGTCATCACGGATGAGGATACTGTCGTTGTTAAAAAGGATGAGATAGTAGAAAGGCTCAGCATATTCCCAACGTAGTTTATTTTCCTTCTGAAAGAAGAATTTCCCCTTGCTCTCCACATCCTCTTCCAGAAAACTTAAATGTTTGAGCTGAATGAAATCACTTGATATGCTTTGCGTATGTTCA
>DAOVZP010000234.1 GCA_030635045.1 Bacteroidota bacterium
GGGTAATGTCCGTGAGTTGCGTAACGTGATTGAACGAATGATCATCCTCTGTGATCATGAGATTAGTGGTGGTGATGTTAAGAAGTATGCGCAGCCATTGGGGAGGTAGGTGGTTGGCGGTGGACGGTAGGCGGTTGACGGTTGACGGTTGACGGTTGACGGTAGGCAGTAGGCGGTGGGCGGTGGGCAGTAGGCAGTGGGTGGTAGTTAATTGCTTGCATGATGGATGTTGGACAGAGTAACGGGTTTAGCAGCACACTACCCACCGCCCAATGCCCAACGCCCAACGCCTCTCTACTATAATGTATGCTCTTTTACAATTTTTACGTACTTTTGCCGTTCAAAATCCTGATACTTTAAACCAACAGGGTCGGGCCGGAATATGAAACACATCTTAGTATTCATAACCTTCTTCATGAGCATGGGCTTGCTTCAGGCACAGGTTCTTGACACTGTCAATGTATTCCAGACAAGCGATACATTGTTATGCGGTGTGGATACAGTGGTTCTGGATGCCGGTCCCGGATTCGAATCATATGCCTGGAATACAGGTGAAACAAGCAAAACGATCAAGATCACAGAAAGTGGATTTTATGATGTAACGGCAATAGAGTCGGGAGGGCAGGTCCATGAAGCAGAATGCGATGTCACCATTGCAAGGATCATACAGGAATCTGACAGCCTGTGCTATAAGGATACTATATTCCTGGTGGTAAATGAAAATGATCTGAGGTACCAGTGGAACACGGGTAATCCTGATGACACACTTTATTACCTACAGGCATCTCTCAGAAAATCAAAGACATATGAGGTTCTGATAAGCGATGAAGACAACAGCTGCACCGACAGCGTTCGGATCGATATGTACCCACGGATCTATGTTGAATTTGAGCAGAACCAGGAAAACAAAGGTTGCCCCGGTGGTGATTGTAAAGGACAACTCAGGGTTTTTGCCTCGGGGGGTACCGGGCACCTCGATATAGAATGGGATACACCCAATGTAGACCCGGGCGATTCGAGTTATGCCATCGGGTTGTGTGAAGGGTATACCGGTGTCCACATTTTTGACGATGCAGGATGCCGCTTCGATACAAGCTACTGGGTAGAAGTATGGGAAATGCCGGAAATTGAAACCACCCCGGATACCATTACTTACATACAGGATCCGCGGGTAGCATTCTGGTTTGAGAACCTATCCGAAGACTCCATAAGCCTCAGCAATTATTTCTGGGCCCTGAGCAATGGGATTAGTTCTAACCTGCCCAACCCAACATTCTCTTTCGGTTCCATGGGCGAGCACAATGTTCGTTTTGAATATACGACCATGAATGGTTGTGTCGACTCAAATATCATTGTTATCACGGTCGCCAGCGTCGAGCTGCTGGTACCCAACGTGATGACACCCAACAGTGATGGTGCGAATGATACTTTCATCATAACAATTAAGCCACCGGAAGAAGAGAGTCCAGGCCGTGCAGGCGGCACAGGATCAGGCAATTATCAGCCCATTAACGACTATTATATCAGCAATGAGCTTGTTATTTTCAATCGCTGGGGAAAAAAGGTGTTTGAAGCAACAGATTACAACAATGACTGGGACGGCGACAACCTGCCTCAGGGAACATACTTTTATGTGCTGAAGTGCCAGGGAGAACTGGGTGAAGATATATTCCAGGGTGCGGTAACCATAGTACGTTAGCCGCACCAGGTATGATAATAAACATATTAATGTAAAGTGAAGATGAACTCCATCAGAATATTGATCATATTATTGTCAGGCATCGGTATTTTTGCATCCTGCAACAGTGATAATGGCAAATTGCCTGCTGATGTTGTCCATAACCCGGTCACAGCTTCAGGGGAAACCAACATGCATGACCTCCCCGGCATGGAATTCAAGGAAACCCTGCACGATTTCGGCACTGTGATTGAAGGAGAAAAGGTCACTTATAGTTTTAAATTCAAGAATACAGGCGGGAGAGACCTGCTTATCAGTAATGTATCGGCCAGTTGTGGCTGTACGGCAACAAAATATACTAAAGAGGCGGTGGCACCCGGAGGAGAAGGCGTGATTACCGTAACATTTGACACCCACAGAAGGAGGGGTTTCCAGAACAAATCAATTACCGTTTCGGCAAATACCCAACCCAACAAGGTTGTTTTAAGAATAAAAGCGAAGGTCATTTCTCCCAACGACCTCTGATAATAACCATTAAACAATTAATAACATGTATTTGAATAGCATTATCCTCATGATGGGGAGCCAGGAAGGGGAAGGCAATCAGTTAATGACTTTCCTGCCGTTGATCCTTATTGTACTCGTATTTTACCTGTTTTTTATCAGGCCGCAAATGAAAAAAAGCAAGGATCAAAAAAAATTCAGGGAAGCTTTGAAGAAAGGGGACAAAGTGATCACCATTGGCGGGATTCACGGAAAGATCCTTGAAATAAGCGAAACGACGATAACCCTTGATATAGGCAACCAGATCAGAATGACTTTTCAGAAGTCTGCTATTTCAGCGGATCCGTCTACACAACAGCTGGAAAACAAATAATAACGAAAACTGAAGTTTTGAATCCCTGGCTCAACAATCTTATTAACAGAGCAAAATACTCCCGGGATAAGAACTTCCGGAACCACCTCTATATTTTTCTTATTTGTTGTGGGATATCCCTGTTCATCTGGTTTTTGATAAAAATGTCGGATGATTATGTCGGGGAGATACGCATCCCGCTGAAGTATACAAGCATACCTGCTGATAAGCTTCTGACTGAAGCAGATGATGAAATTAGCATAAGGCTTCATGCTACCGGAGGTGATCTTTTCTCTGCTAAATTCCTTTCTGGGCGAGGAACTGTCGAAATTAACCTGAGCCGGATAGATTTAAAAAAGGACAGGTACTTCGATAATTACTATATCCTCTCAAGCCAGCTCAGGAACCAGTTATCGCAACGATTTGATTTTGCTTTCACCGGTTTTTCCATATCACCCGACACGCTTTTCCTTGACTTTGAGGAAATCATCAGCAAATCAATTCCTGTAATACATGATCTTGAAATAATTTGTGAGCCCCAGTACCAGATCTATGACAGTGTGAAGATCATACCCTCATCGATCATGGTTAGCGGGCCTGCTTCTGTTATTGATACACTATCCTCAATATCGACAGTTGGCAAATCATTACAAAACCTCAATAAAACTATTGAGATAAGGCTTCCGCTGGTCTTACCATTCAATGACAGCAAGGTAAAATTTTCAAAAACGGAAGTTAATGCCATCATAAATATTGAAGCATTTACCGAGTCATCAATTAGTCTGGGTGTTAACAGCCTTTCTGATGATTCAGGGATCAGTATCCAGACATTTCCGGAAGAGGTACAGCTTACCTACCGGGTAGCCATTAAGGATTACCAGCGTGTAATACCTGAAATGTTTACTTTATCCGTTACCTATGATCCGGAAAAAGATAAAGGAAAGAATTTTCTGAAAGTTCACATTGAGCAAAAGCCCGATTTTGTCAGGGTAAGCAGGATCCATCCTGAGAAAGTAGAATTTATCATCCGCAAATAATGCTTAAGGTCGCTATTACCGGTAACATCGGAACAGGAAAAACCACTGTTTGCAAAGTCTTTGAGAGCCTGGGTGTGAATGTATATTATGCTGATAAAGAAGCCAAAAAGTTCTACACATATCCTGAAATCATTCGTTCGGTAAAGGATCTGTTCGGAGAATCGGTATTCGATGCCTCATCCAAACTCCGGGCCGCCGTGCTGGCGAAACTGGCATTTAAAGACCCTGAAAGGCTTAAAGCCTTAAATGCCATCATACATCCGCTGGTCCTGGAAGATTTCTTAAAGTGGTCGGACCGGTATGCAGCGGAGCCTTACGTTCTCTACGAATCAGCACTGCTTTTCGAAAGCGGCTTTATCCGGCACTTCGATCTGAGCATCCTGGTTACTGCACCTGCTGAGCTGGCATTGTCAAGGGTAATGGAAAGGGATAAAATATCAAAGGCCGATTTTTTGTCGCGCTCAGAAAACCAGTTGCATGAAGATGAAAAAAAAGACCGTGCTGATTACATTATCCGTAACGA
>DAOVZP010000333.1 GCA_030635045.1 Bacteroidota bacterium
CTGATTAACAGTCAGATGCTCTAACCAACTGAGCTAAAGAGGAAAATTGCTTAAAAAGCGAGTGCAAAGATAAATATTATCCTGAAATAATCATATATTTTTTGAAAAAACGACTAAAGCCGAAGCTCATAAGCCTGTAATAACCCTGAGCCTACTTAATTTTCTTAACTTTGAATCCACACCGACATCATCGATTTGAAAAGTTTACACCAAATATTTATCATGGCCTTATTGGCCATTTCTCCCTTGCTTTCATTCTCCCAGGGAAGCTGGGAAGTGCATGATGTGCCCACATCACAACACCTGCGCTCGGTATTTTTTACCGACAGCATGTATGGCTGGGCAGTGGGAGATACAGGCACTATCATCCATACTGCCGACGGAGGGGAAAACTGGCTGGTACAGGATGCCGGAACGCAAAATAACATTGTGAATGTATTTTTCCTGAACAGGCAGGTGGGTTGGGCTTCGTCCTGGAATTTTAACGGCTTTTACGGAACGCTGATCCTGAAAACCACCGATGGCGGAGATACATGGACCGGCCAGCCCTATACTGAGGACAATATATTTATTAATTGTATCCTCTTTTTCGATTCCCTGACGGGATGGATGGGCGGAAGCCCGCATGCAATGGTGAAAACCTCTGACGGGGGTGACAGCTGGGCACAGGCAGCCATCGACACCAACGCCCTGGCTTTCTTCCCGGTGTTACAGATCCATTTTTATGATGAAAACTATGGCTATGCCTGTGGCGGGATGTTCGACATAGCCGGGGTCACATGGAGCACGTCCAACGGCGGTGAACTGTGGTATCCGATAGATAATGCCGATGCCCCGGCAGATGAGATCCACGGACTTCATTCCTTCGATTCGATCAATGTTATGGGTGCAGGCGGAGATCCTGACCTTGGCTACGGTGTGGCCATGATACGAACTGCCAACGGCGGTGCAAACTGGGATTATGATGAGCTTTCGATGCCGGGCAATGCATACGACCTGGATTTCAGGAACGATACCGAAGCATGGGCACCTTTGGGGCCGGGGCAGAAACTTATTTACAGCCTTGATGCAGGTGCAAGCTGGACACAGATCGATAGCCCTGGGTCGACATCGATATTCGACATGATCTTCACCGATTCACTCCATGGATATGCTGTCGGGTATGATGGGGCATTTTTGAAGTATAAGCCGGCTCCGGTGGGTGTGTCTGAGATTGAGAGGATGGATGTCGGCATGAAGATCTACCCCAATCCTGCTCATCGGCAGATCACAGTTCAGATCAATATCCGTAATGGAAGTGGAGAAAAATGGAGGCAGGGGGAGTTGATCCTTTACGATAGTTATGGCAGATCGGTAAGGAAAATTATTCTCAATGGCCTTCTGCCCGGTAAAAACAACCTGGATTTCGATATTTCCGGGCTTCCGGCAGGTGTGTATGTCTGTGAAATATCACTGAGCGCAAGGGGGGAAAGCCATATCACTGCTCAAAAATTGATCTTAAGGTAGCACCACCATTTTGCGCGTCCTTGTCACCCCGTCAATGGTCAGTGAGTAAATATATATTCCGGCCTTATTACTGATCTTTCCTGCATCAAATATGATCTCATGATCTCCGGGATGATCATATCTTTCAATGAGCCTTGCCACTTCTTTCCCGTGGAGGTCAAATACTTTTAATGAAACAATGGCAGAAGCATATGTTTTGAATGAGATAGAGGTGGTTCCCCTGAAAGGATTGGGACGGTTTTGCTTCAACTCAAAGCCTGCGTTATCTTGTGGCCTTTCCCGGATATTATCAAGCGAGGAAAATTCAATGGGGACTGTCCATATCTGATATACCCCGCTGGAATTATCCATCCACACCGGGCATAGCTTTGTATCCGTGGAAGTCAGGTCAATATTATCTCCCTGGTACCCTTGTCCGAGGCCGCCGATGGGTTCAGGTTTATAGTTATGATCGCTGATCTCGTATTCTTTCCAGGAATTGCCTCCATCATCCGTACGGGCCAGGAAAACCCCGGCTGAGTCAATAGTGGTGTTCCTGTCATCGTAGAAAATAATATCCACTGCCCCGAATTTGTCCACATGAACAGAAGGAAAATATTGTGTTTTGCCATTGTCAGGTGCATCCCGGTTAACCCTGATGCCGGATGACCAGCTCAGGCCGCCATCTTCCGATCTGTTGAGAATGATATCCGGGTCGGAGCCGGCAGGCAAAAGGCCTTTCTGTCCGCTGACGATATAGATCCATCCATTTTTCTCACCTGAGGCAGTGTCCACGGCAATGCCGGGCAAACCGTTTACCCTGATATTTCCTTTATCGGGCAGCAGCCCTGTGATGCCATTCATGCTAAATGCTTCTTCGCTTATATGCCAATCGGCCCCGCCGCTTTTCGAAGCAGCAAATCCAACATAGATCTCCTTAAAAGGCGATACGTCCGTAACTCCGGCCCAGCAAACATATACTTCCCCGTTCGGGCCGATGCAAATATCGCCACCGGCGCTTCTGTTTGGAGGGTTGTTGATCTGTTCGGGCCCGGTCCAACTGATGCCCGAGTCATCGGTATAGGCCATCATCAGGGGAAATGGGGGTGCAAACTTCACCCATACGGCATAAGTCCTGCCATAATACGGGCTTCCCGGGAAATAATCTGTTGCCACGGAGGCCCTTTCAAGGTCATCGGTTGAGATTACCTGTTGTGCCGACCATGTCTGTCCCTGGTCGGTCGAATAGTGGGAGTACAGGCCGGTAAATGGCGATCTGCCCAGCCGGGTAATGATAAAGGCCCCGTACTTGTCTATTGCGATCCCCGGGTCTCCACCATGAAAAGCCATTGGCTCGCCTGTACAGGTAGCGTTACCCAGCCAGCTATTGCCTCCGTCGGTGGTCACATAGATCCCCTCACTGATAAAAAACGGGATAAAGGTCAGGGTGTGGCAGGAAGAGAACAATACGTCCCGGTCCAGGGGGCTGTTCAC
>DAOVZP010000346.1 GCA_030635045.1 Bacteroidota bacterium
TAAACTCTATTTCAATTGTCTCAAGTCTGCCTTTTGCTGGATTATATACGGTTTTTTCCATAACTTCCCCCTGAATTTTTTAATGTTTCAGATAATCTATAGCTTTGCCATAAACAATTTATTACATGGGCTCTGTGTGTTACACGATCAAGCAGGGCTGCTGTAAGAGATGGATCTCCAAATATTTGAGTCCAATCGCCAAACCCTTTGTTGGTTGTTATGATTACAGGCTTTCGCTCATGACGTTCTGCTAATACTTGAAAGAGAAGCTGGGCTCCTTCTTTGGAAAAAGGTACGTACCCTAATTCATCAATGATCAGTAATCCATAGTTGAAATATTTTTTTATCAACTGCCTTAATCTTTTTTCATCCCGGGCTTCTGTCAGCTCATTCACAAGGCCGCATCCTGTAATAAATTTTGTCCGGATGCCCTGATCACATGCTTCAATACCCAGGGCTGTTGCAAGATGGGTTTTACCTGTGCCGCTTTTACCAAGGAGTATTATGTTTTTATTTTGTTTTATGTAACTTCCGCCTGCAAGATCGTTTATAAAGCGTGCATCCAAATCCGGCGCTGCATCAAAGTCAAATGTATCAAACGGTTTATGCAGGGGGAACGATGCTTCCCGGATTCTTCTTTTCCTGCCGTTCTCTTTGCGAACCTGGACTTCTGCTTGTGTTAAATTTAATAAAAACTCATCATATCCCAATTTATTTTCCAAAGCCTGACGAAGGATATGTTCAAAGTTCTTCATCATTGTGGACAGCTTTAAAAAACGAAAATTCTCCTGGAGCATTGCCGTCATGGCTGCATTCATACGGCACCTCCTATCTGGCTGTAAGCAGAAATATCCGGGGTTGGAAGAATCTCCCAGTTTGGGAGGCTGCTAAAAGGAGTTGGCTTCTCTAATAAATTCATCAATATTTGAAAGACAGCATCGCTACAGCTCACATTTGCTTTCAATGCTTTTTCAATTGCGGCCTGAATATCCTGGGTATTATATTTTTTATGGAGCAACAGTACCTGAATAAAATCTTTTATTCCCTTTGTCTCGCCTTTACTTACACAAAACCGGGCAAGCAGTGCTTCGTAGCTAGCAGGCCAGGTCTTCCTCCACTGTTTTATTGGACGGGCACTTGCAAATGCCCGGGGGCGCTGCCCGATAAGTTCAAGATAGTGAGAGGGATCAAGGCTCCATTGGTTATTATTATAAAGTCTTGGGTGATCTGCTATTTTTTTATTGCCATAATAAAGATCAACACCATCAACCTTTAAAACTGCCCGGATTTTCAGGTATGCATATTCTGTTGACACTGAATAACGATTTTTATCTATTATTACAGTGGAGTATTTATCGGACTTTCCATTTGCCGTTTGGATATTACTAAATTCTATATCAGGAAGGCAAAGCAGGTGATGCTTTTCCTGCTCATACATTTTATTTACTGAGCTTTCTTTGCCGCTGATACGATGGTCGCCATAGGCCTGGCACTCCTGTAACAGCATCCTGTTTAAATCCTCAAGGTTTTCAGCCTGGGGAACAGGGACCATGTAATTACGCCTTGAATATCCGACAAGACCCTCGACTCCACCTTTTTCATGGCCTTCTCCACGAGTACAGAATCGGGGTGTAAAATTGTAATATGCTCTGAATTTATTAAATTCTTTTTGAAGAATACGATTTTTACCCACAAGCACTTTTTGAACGGCAGTTGTCATATTGTCGTAGATTAAAACAGGAAAAATACCACCAAAATATGAAAAAGCTTGAATATGGGCATCAAATAAAGCCTGCTGCCTTTCACAGGGGTAACAGCGGACAAAATGTTTGCCGGAAAACTTTGAACGCATACAGAAAAATTTAAGCAGGACTTTTTGCCCATTAAGGATTGCCGTGCATCTTCCCCAGTCGACTTCTGCTTCCTGGCCCACCGGAGGATCTAATGGGATAAAAACTTTCCTGGCACCGATCCCTATTCTTTGTCTGGCAATTCTTACATAGCGCAGCACCGTTGAGCTTGCCCCTTGATAACCTTTTTCAGTTTTGAGCCGGTTGTAGATCCTGGTTCCGGTATGCCGTTGCTTTTTGGGATTATCCTTATCGTTTACAAGCCAACTGTCTATCGTTCTCAGGTAAGGCCCGAGTGATGGAAATGGTTGGCTTTGCCGGGTGCTGTAACCCATGTATTCATTTTTTAACACTTTTTTAACTGTGTTCCTGGAATGACCTGTTTCTCTTGTGATTTCTCTGATCTTTTTGCCATAAACCCTGTGCGCAATCCGTATGTATTCATATTGATCCACTGTTAACATCCTCCTCTCCTCTGATAATAAATTTCTATTACTGAAATCTATGTTATCAGAAGTTAATTACCGGTGGGTCAATTTTGGGTTGTAATTTCTTACTTTAATGGGTCAATTTTAGGTTAGCAAAACTAAATGTATGAGCATCACTGTTGATATACAACCTATCACAATTTTTTACCATTACATTTAGATTTTCCATAGATGTTCTATTATAAACCATATTAGCACAATTTAATTCTAGTGGGATACCGTTCTTATTTGCTGAAGTAACTATTTGACCTATATCTTTAGCCCCCAAATAATCGACAAATTGGGATGAGCATAAATGTCCAATAAAATTTATTTTGTCATTATATTTTTCAATAGCTTTTAGATATCCTTCTTTTATAAGTTTTTTGTTACCAATATAAGTTTTCGAGTGAGCCGATAAAATTATAAAATCAGGATGTATATTTTGTATATGACTACAAATTTCACCATTTTCATTTAACAAATCTGCTTCAACTCCAAACATTACTTTTACTTTATTATGAACATTTTTCCATCTTCCTGAAGAAATTATACTGTAATGAGTA
>DAOVZP010000258.1 GCA_030635045.1 Bacteroidota bacterium
ATAGGATGCCTCACCTTCGGCCATAAAACGGACTTTAAATACATATCCGAGTGCATATTCTGTAATATCAACTTCAATGTTCTCCCAATCAAAATTGCCGTTGGCATTGCTGAGCTGTTCCACCCTGTTCCAGACCCCATCACTCCATACCTCTACATTGAAATATTCTGTACCACCCACACTATTATCAACAAGGGATATATCAAAATTCAGTATGAATTGTCCATCGATATATGGTTCACTTTTAGTGCCATGATCCACACCATTGATCGGGCCGCTTGTAAGACACTGCTGATAGTCCATCAGCATCGGATCCCATTGAAATTCGGTACATGGCAATGGGTTGCCGTATTGGCCATTGATCACCCAATGATCTTCTGCTGTCCAGAAAGAACCGAAACTTCCTGAGGTCCAATCCTCCACAATGGGTAAAATAGTGCCATATACCAGGCATACTTCTTCAGGACCGGTGTACAGCGACTCACCTGTATCGCCGGGAAAGCCATATGCAGATAGGTCGTACAATGTGCTTACATGATAATCATAGCACATGGGTGGGGGAGCAACATCTGTATAGTACGATGTATCTTCTCCGATATAGGGTACGAAAGCTATGTTGATGCTGTCGCGATATACATGATAACCCAATATATTCTGTGAAATATAAAAAGTATCCATTTTCCAGCTGAGTTCAATATCTTCACCCACGCTATCACCCTGCAGCCAGCTTGGAGCATGCAAATACAGGCTTGTGAATTCAGTACAGGTATTATCAGAAAGCCCGCAAGGATATTTTGCTGCTGCACAGCATGTAAAAGTCACCCCATAAGTCAAATATGGAAATTCAAATATATAATATGTAGTATCTGTGTAGGCTTCCAAAGCACCATCAAGAAAAACATAATATAGGTCAGGATCAGCAGGTCCGGCATTAATATCCACATTATCGATGGCCCAGCCGCTGGCATCCCCGCCACCGTCATCGCCATGGAAGGCGAACCAGATGCTTTGCTGTGCACCGGCACCGGAAAATGATGACAGGTCTATTTCGAGATGCTCCCACACGCCGGCTGCAGGTATTAAATTGTGCAGCACGTCCCAGGTGCCCCCGTTATCCAGCGAATACTCAATTGTTGCCATTTGTCCAAGTGCTCCGGTATAATAACTGTCGAGGCTAAGCATATAGTTATCCGCATCGCGCAGGTCAAGTTCCGGGGTGATCAGCATATCACAACATGCATTGTTTCCTGCACCGGCGAGATCATCATTTACAAAAGCATAGCGGGAGCCTGTTGAAGGAATAAAAAAACCTAAACTGCCACCATCCATACTTTGCGACCAGCCGGCCCCCTGGCTAAGCGATTGCCAGCCATCAGGCGGAAATACGGGATCCTCAAACTTCTCATACACAGCCGTGATCAATGCTTCCTCCCAATAAGCGATTCCGTAGACAGAATCAACCCATAAGTTACGGGGAGGATACATGGGTGGATTAAGGATGATAAAGAAAGTTGTATCATTCTGAATATTAGCATTGAAATAATAGGGTGAATAACCATCCTTTTCTACTGATATGCTATAAAAGCCTTTCCAAACACAGTCAAAACCATAATAAGATGGCTCCGGACTGGTATATACGGTGTAGGGATAATCTTCGCCTATCATCATAATTTCCAGGCTGTCGATGGGGTTTCCGTTGCAGTCTTCGACTATAAAATCGACTATCTTACCCATGTCGTGGCCAATGATATTTGAAAATACCCAATCACCGAACTGCCCCGAAGTAAAAACCGGCTGTATTGCAAAAGCATACCAGCCATCCGGAAGAATTACAAAAGTATCATCGAGATAATAATGATCAGGAATCTGGTTTAAAATAGTTAATGTTCCCGTAGCGGGACCCTGGATAGGGTCAAAATCAGAAACACGACCAACTATGTAATTGAAAACCTGGCTGGTGGATTCATAATCGACCAGAGTCCTGATCATAAAATTATGGTGTTCATATAATGCCTGGCGCCAGTGGCCTCCACCACGCCTTGAGAAGCTTTTATACAAGTAAGGAACAGAATTATCGACTCCTATTGGCGGAATATTGGGCATGCTATCCAGTTGCATAACAGAAATGAAAAAGTTGCCACTTTCGATCTCCACATCCAAACCTGAAAACTCCACCCATTCATAATTCGTAATCGTTACCCCTATTGAGTCTAAAAGATTACCCGGCTTTCCGCAGTAGTTTTCATCATACACCAGAACAGCGACTGTAGAATTCAGCCAGTTTCCGGCGGGATATACGCCCCGTCCTACATAGAAGCTGCCTCCTGTTATCTGCGCAGGGTAGGTAGTTGGTGTAAACTTTACGGCATGTTCACCGTATGCTTCCTCCCATGTAAAATAATCAGCGCATCCTCCATAGTCATACATCAGTTCGCCAGTATATCCCGGAGCAGACCAGGTGACCTCAGCCGAATCAGGATCATTGCAATCTGTTTCAGCATGTACCCAGTTCAGGCCTGTTGAACCGGAAAGCAGGCTTGTATCCAATTGCAATACACTTCCCTGTGCACCTGTAGTAAGGGGAAGTGTTAAAGTTTCATAGCCCGGTTTTTCCAGTGTCAGCTCAAATGTAGTGTCTACCGGCACCCTGAAGGAATAATAGCCGTTTGCATCGGTCTGTGTGTGTTGTCCCGCTCCTGATATCCTTACACCATGCAGGGAATCCAGACTGATAGCATCTGTAATATCCCCAATAATGAAACTAAGTGGACCAACGTGCATGATAGTGGGAACGAGGTCCACAGGGTTGAAAGGGTCATCTGACACTACCACCAGATCTTGATTATATGTTCCAGGTGAATAACCAACAGATGACCATGTCATACCGCAGTTTACCAGTCCGCCATTCGCCGTCACCAATCCTGAAGCGAATGTAACTTCTGTGATAAAGCCCGGAGGTGGTGTTGGCCCCGTAAATCCCAACACTTCGTAGTTTAAGTCTACACCTCCATTATTTTGAACCCCCATAAAAATACCGGGATTCCAGTTTGGGGTATTCAGCGGAACAAGATCCTCTATCCATGAAGGTATAATAATCATTTCAGGTACTGGAACAATGTCCTCACATGAAGGTCCCGCCCATTCAGATTCACCTTCATCACAAAAAGCACTGACTGTATAACAGTATGTTCCTGTATCTAACAAGTTGTCAATAAATGCATTACAAGTACTAGTGGCTAATGGAGCACTATCTCTACGAACTATATAAAATTGAAAGGAAAGAGTAGTATCATAATCAAGATCCCAGCTAATAAAAACTTCGTTGCTATTACTTCCTATTATCTCAGTCTGCAGATTAGTAGGCGGAGGGATGTACTGTGCCTTCAGGGGCTGTATCAAAATAAGAAGAAAAATAATAAGCAGACCGATGCTAACTTTGTAAGCGGTTGAAAGATGATACACCATTGCTATTGGTTTTTGGGTATTCAGAAATATAATGATCGGGGACGCTGCCAGCCTTCTCTAATATGTAAGACAACTTAACATAAGAAATGGTTGCATTTCCGGGAGTGATGAGATCCTAATAATTAATGATTAGTGAAGATTGGCAGTTTAGAATTCTGAATCCAGAATGACTAGAATTTCTTCATTACCAATCATCAATAATCATGAGGATATAATCATTATTCATTCAAGTGCGTTAGCGCGCAACAACGACTTTCCTCACAAACCTTCCTTCCTCAGTATC
>DAOVZP010000048.1 GCA_030635045.1 Bacteroidota bacterium
AGAAAAACTAATGTCCTTGCCACATCATCAACGCATGAAAACCCCTCATTGGGTTCAATGGCATATGTATAATCAGGATATTCACTGTAAATGTTGATCACTCCGGCCTCATTCCCATTTTCAAGTGCCACTTCTGCATATAAATGCTTCAGATGATCTATGTTTACTAAATTGCGGACATTATCCCTATCCTGGTTATTGCAGGCAGAAAGGCTTAAGGCTGTGATTATAAAGGTGAAAATGATATTGCGATAGTGTTTCATGAATCGTCTAATTCTCTTTTAAAGGTACATGTTTTGATCATGCGAATATATTTACTACTAATAATAATGTCAAGCAATCTCTGATCTTATATGTTTTTGAAACTGTCGCAATTAAAAACTATGAAGAATTCGTTTTCTGTTTCTGTATTATTCCTATTATTGCATGTCTTATTATGTAACTGACTTTATGTTATTAACGTTTAAGTAAGTGTCAGTTATCTGGTCTAATAATCAAAAAGTGACGATCAATGCAAGTGACAATCAATAGAAATGATGTTATCTTTTCCCCTGATTCGAAAAAGATAATTGCCCGTTTTTTTTATCTCGATGATGAAAGAGGCATGGATGTTATCCACAGAGTAATGAGCATGTCGGAAGATGAGATTGCCATTGTTATCAACCAGGTGTTGAGAAATTTTTCCAAACGGCACAGAAATATTTCACAGGTATTAGAAAAACACTTTAAAAAAGTCAGTCACCTTTTTGATAAATTAGAAATAGATGCAGATAGTCTCTCGCTATATAGAAAATTGCTTATTGGTTCTTATTTCACACATGAGTTTTCTATTGAGTCAGCAGCATTATTTAATCCTTCAATAGTAGAACACCCTGATCAAACAGAGTTAGAACAAGGAGAAAAAAGAGTTATTTTGAGTTTTAGAGCCACAGGAGAAGGGCATATTTCTTCGCTGGTTTTTCGTTCTGGCATACTGGATCAGAATAATAACATGAGCTTTAAACCTACTGGCCACATGTTAGATCAGGCATCTAGTTCTGTAAAGTATGTTTATAAGAAAGACTTTTTTATTGAGCGCTTGAATGAAACATTAGAATTTAACCATAAACTTTCCCCTGAAAGTTTATTAGACAAATTAAATTTTGAATTCACTTATGGTGAATTGAAATATTATATCGACGAGCTGAAAAAGAAATCAAAGTATACAAAAACTCAAAAGTTAATACTTGATGAGATTTTATGGCTTGCTTTATCTCATTATGAAATTGAGTTTTCACTTGATACTGCCTTATCTGAAAGAGTGATCTTTCCTGTGTCTCACTCTGAAAAGAACGGCATTGAGGATGCCCGTTTTGTAAGGTTTACCGATGATAATGGCGAAGTAACATACTACGCTACCTATACAGCTTATGATGGCATGGTCATTTTACCAAAGTTAATCGAAACTCAGTCTTTTTATAAGTTCAAAAGTTCGGCAATTCATGGTGAGATATCCAGTAATAAAGGCATGGCAATATTTCCAAGGAAGATAAATGGTAAATATGCTATGTTATGCAGGATTGATGGAGTAAATAATTATATCGCTTTTTCAGATAATATTAATATCTGGAGGACGGCCAAACTCCTGCAGGAGCCAAAATATCCCTGGGAATTTATTCAGATTGGAAATAGCGGATCTCCCCTTGAAACAAAAGAAGGCTGGCTTGTTATTACCCATGGTGTGGGAGCAATGAGGGAATACGTAATAGGTGCCTCTCTGTTTGATCTGGATAATCCTGAAAAAGAGATCGGGAGGTTAAAAACACCTTTGATGATACCTAATGAGAAGGAAAGAGAAGGATATGTCCCCAACGTAATATATTCATGTGGTTCTATTGTGCATAACAATAACCTGATCATTCCTTATGCCATGTCTGACTATGCGTCAACCTTTGCATCTATTAATATGGATGAACTTTTGAGTGAATTAAAAAACTCAGGCTGATCCAGTATCCTGTTAATCTTTTATGCCTGTTGTTGCCATACTCTGGATAAAGTATTTCTGGAAGAAGAGATAAGTGATAACGATTGGTGTGGCAAGAAATACGGCCGACGCCAGTTTAACGCCAATCTGGGCCTCGGCCCGCCCTCCTACAGCAAATAATGTTACGAGTTGGGGCATGGTCATAAGATTTTCTTCGCGAATTACAATCAATGGCCAGAGCACTTCATTCCATGATGCCATAAAGGCAAGTATACCTACCATGATGATGGTTGGTTTTATGTTGGGCCACAGGATGGTGAAGATAATTCTAAGCTCCCCGCAACCATCAATGCGCGCTGCATCAATAATAGCCTGTGGCAATCCCATAAAGGCCTGCCTGAACATCAGGATTGCAAAAGCACTGATCATAAATGGGACGGTCAGACTAAGATAAGTGTCAACCCAGCCGAATTTCACCATCAGGATATAGTTGGGGATAAGTGTGATCAGAAACGGAAGGGTCATTGTGAAAATGATAATAAAAAAGATAAGGTTTCTTCCTTTGAAATCCATACGGGAAAGAGCATAACCCACCATGGAAGAAAATATCAGAGAGAATCCCGTATTGATAGTTGCTACAAAGGTACTGTTAAGGAGCGCTCTGCCAATTGGGATCTTACTGATCATCGACTGGTAGTTTTCGATGGTAAACTCTGAAGGAAATAATATCAGGCTGTTGATATCATGTTCCGGACTGAGAGAAGCCATGATCATCCAGATAAAAGGATAGATGAAACTCAAAGCCGCGGCTGTGAGGATGGTATATAACAATATTTTCTTCAATAGTTTCATCTGATGATCCGTATCATGTAACCGTTTCTATGTATTTCTTTTGTATGAGGACAACCACAACAATCAGGAAAGCAAAAAATACTCCCAGGGTGGCCGAATACCCCATATGGTAATATTCAAATGCCTGTTTGTAAATATATAATACTGCCGAAAGCGTGCTGTTCAATGGCCCGCCCTGGGTCAAAATGTAAGGTTCAATGAATAATGAAAATCCTCCAATGGTAGATAATACCACTACCATGAATATAGTCGGATTGATTATGGGGACAGTAATTTTAATAAATTTCTGCCAATGTGAGGCCCCTTCCAGGTCGGCCGCTTCATAATATTGCCTGGGGACCGTTTGAAGTCCGATAAGAAAAAGGATGACATACAAACCCACGTTCTTCCAGGTGGCCATAATAGCAATAGAAACCATGGCAATATCAGGATCGATCAGCCAGCCTACTTTCCCCAGACCAATGGATACCAGCATGCGGTTGATGACACCTGTCTCGTAACCCAGCAATTGCTGCCACATCATAGTAATAACCACACCGGAAATTACCACCGGCAGGAAAAAAGCAGCCCTGAAGAACCCCCTGAGTATGATCTTTTGATTTAGCACTTCTGCAAGAGCCAATGCCACTATGATCTGTAAGGGGATATGAATGATAAGGAATTTCATGGTGTTAAGAATAGCCTGCCAGAATAGCCTGTCGCTGAAAAGCCTTTCCCAGTTATTAAGACCCGTCCATTCCATTGGACCGATGATATTCCATTTGAAAAAGGTAAGAAAGAGTGAAAAAATCACCGGAAACATAGTAAAAACCAGTAGATGGCTCAGGTATGGGGATACCATGAAGTAAGGAAGGAGTTTTTTTCTGACTTTTGCCATAAACAATGCCTGCTTAAAGTTTAACCGCCATGTTATTTGCCTCTTCTGCCATTTTTAGAGAAGAATAGGCGTTTATTCCGGAAATGCATTGTGTGTGATCCGGATCTTCTATCCACCTCATTTGATCTTCAAACATGGAGGTGAGCATTTGCCTGTATCTTTCCATCTTTTGAACATGCTCGCCGGCCGTAAGGCTTATTTTATGATCAGCCTGGAATTCCTTGAAACGGCCCCTGAATTTGTTATTATCCCTTGAAAATGAATCTAAGTAATCAATTTTCGCATCCTTGAAGATATTTTTTAATTCTTCAAGATCTGAATTGTTCACCAGTCCATGAATTTTAATCCTTACAGGTATCCATTCATAAAGCGTAATTTCCCCTCTTTCGAATTCCAGCCTCAGCTCTTGCCTGTCGAGGCAAACGGCCTGGTCAAACCCATGATAGAAATTAACCAGTCCCTGTTCATATTTGACCACAGCCTGTACTCTTGACCAGTATTCTCTTTGCTGTTCCGGCCGTTTCAATTTTTGTGCAGATACTACTATCCCTTCCCCCAGCCATCCCGTGAAAAGGTCGAAGAAATGAACCGCATGTTCAATAAAAATGCCTCCGCTTTTGGATTCATCCCACATCCAGTGCCCTGATCCAAGCCCTTCATCCGCCGCATAATTCTCAAAAAATCCATGTACGAATTCACCCAGCAGTTTCTTTTCTATAATTTGCTGAACCTGTATGAATAGTGGATTGTAGCGCTGCATAAGGTTAACAGTATACAATAATTGTTTTTCTTTAGCCAACTCTACAAGTTCCTTTGCTTCTTCAGACCGAAGGGCTGCAGGCTTTTCGCAAATGACATGCTTGCCTGCCAGCAAAGCCATTTTTGATTGTTCATAATGAAGGTAAGGTGGAGTGGCTATGTAGATCAGGTCAATGCCGGGATTTGCAAGCACATCTTCCATGTTTTGAAATATCTTCCCGCCAAACTGATCCTGGAATTTCAGGGCGTTCTGCGGAGATATATCATATGCACCCGCAACCCTTACATTCCCTGCCAGGAGAAATGCATTTACTGAAAATGCGGCAAAGCCGCCGGTGCCGATGATTCCTATGTTCATTATATCGTAAGTAGTGAAACCCAAGAATACACGAATGTACAAATAAGGAATACACAAATTAGCCAATATTACTTATTAACGATCAGTTTTTTCACAACAGATCGATTTCCGGACATTAGTTTGATAAAATAGATCCCACTTTCCAGGTCACTAACATCAATGTTTAGTTCATACGTTCCAGGCACCTTCTCTTCATTCACCAATCGCCTGATTTTCATTCCCGATACCTGATATAAATCACATATCGTTAATCGTTTATCATTTATCAGATATCTTACCCGTGTATCGTTGTGGCATGGATTAGGATATATTTCTAACTCTATATCCGAGGCATGCTTGTCTTTGATTAACGACACTTCCTCCTCGTAGATATCCTTCACCTGATCATAGGAAATGCCATAATTATATATCCTGAGATTATCAATGCTGCCTTTAAAGTTAAAACCGGACTGTGATGGTAAGGATTGTCCCAAGATCAGGTCATAGGTGGTGGTGTTGATCAGCCCGGAATAATCTTTAACAGCATCTAATTCGGCATTAAGCAGGATCTGGCATTCAGTGCCGTTATAAATAGCCGCAACATAGTACCAGACATGACCTTCAAGTGATGTTTCCGTGTCCAGGTCGATGATGCCATCCGTGCCGTTTATGGTAAATCTTAAAAGCTGCTCACCAATTGACATCTTCCAGCGGTTTTGCCAGTTACCGTGTGAGATCGGATATGCTTCCCTGTCATAAAATTCAGTAATCTCCATCCAGAAGCTTACACTAAGGCCATCCCGGAAATTCAATAAATCAGTATTGTATACCGTCATAGAACTGGTGACATCATAGAAATTCATTGCGCTCGCAGGATTATCATTCATGTCGTCGACATAAATAATATTTTGCGGAAAACCATTATGATCATATCCACTGTAGTCCCAGGCCGAGTTGGAGAAAGTATACCAGGCTACAAGATCCCCCGTTTGTCCCAAAGCAGGGTCCTTAACCAGTACCAGAAGACTGTCTTCACTTGAAGCTTCTTCCGGATCGCTAACCGTACAACAGATATAATAATTACCCTGGATTGCCGGTGCATTATAGATGGCCGTGCTATCCGAACCAATGATCTCCCCTGCCCGGGCAGACCACTCATAAATTAATGGATCACCATTTGCATCATATGCATGGCATACGACCTCACTGCTTGCATTTATGTTTATTATGCGCGGATCAGCATTAATAGAAATAATTTCAGGCGGGTAGTTTATCTTCTGGACAGCCCTGATGTTTAATGATGCTTCATCGGTCAGGCCAGGCCCGTCTTCGACAATACAGCTTAGCTCGTACAGGCCCGAATCAGCGGGTACCTGCCACAACAGTGTATCGGTCCCGGCAACACTGTTACCATTAACAAACCATAAATAGTTCAGGATTGAACTCTCATGATCTTCTGCTGTACAATAGATAGTATGGGAGCTATTGGTGAGGACTATAGAATCCCTGGCTGCCAGGGATTTGATCCGTGGAGGATAATTTGAGACATTTTCACCGCTGTTAAAATCAATTATTGTATCATGAACCCAGGCCCTGTTCAGGGCATAAGTGATGTTTGATCCTGCGGGGATCAGTACCGTCATGATCACATGGTCAGATGGGACTTCCAGGTTAAAAGTTCCGGTGATATTGTATGCAATAACCTGATTGGCTATAGCATCATAAACGTCCCGGCTCCCCCCTGTTACTTCTGCAATTACAGTCTTACTTTCATTAAAAGGATTATAGTAGAGGTAGCTTGGGTATGCTTCCATGCCGTAATAATCGGTTGATAACAGATCAAGTTCCAGAATGCCTTCTATGTTGGTTTCCTTTATTATTGCCCCCAGAATGCCTGCATGCGATGAACCATACAGCCCCAGGTTTGTTTGTGCCCATCCCCCATCCATGGCATCACCCGTGCCGTAAGGACCTGAAATTTGTTCCCGGAGGGCTTCGTAAGCGATAACTGATCCGGGATCGTATGCTGTCGTCCAGTCTTCGTTATCTTGCATGTTATCCGGTAGAAAAGCCGAATAATACAAACGGGAAGCATTGGCCATATTGAGAACCCACTTTCCGATTGCCCGGGCAAAACGGTCATCATACCGGACCATAGGCACCAGGGCCCCTGCATGTTCAAATCCATTCATATTAAAAGCATAATCGGGAAAGCCGTCACGGGACTCACCGATCAAGCCGGAAATATCTTTTCCTCCCCAGGTTCCGACGATTGCACCCCATCCCCGCAAATCTCCTACATCAAAACACCAGTTGAGCATTTTTTCAATATCATAATGCGTACCCAGCGTAGCATTCATTCTGGCAGCCGTGTAAACTCCATATGGGAGTTGTATTTCATAAGAAGGGTTCTCGTTCCAGCTACTAAGGAACTCAAGGCACCATTCAGCCCCTATACGGTATTTTTCCTGGCCGTTTTCTGCATAAGCATTATAGAGTATCCATGCAATAGCACCCGCAGCTTCGGGTTGTTTAACACCAGATGTAAGAGGAGCCATAGTCGACAAACTGAAAGCCCTGTAATTCATGTAAGGCATTTGCCATGGGGCATTATAGCCACCCATGACTTTTACAGCCTCCAGCCAGCGGTTTGCTATGGTAATGAATTGATAGTCGAAATCGCCCGTATGAGGATAGAGCTCATTCAACTGACAGAAAAAGATATTCGGCATGGTTTCATACCACCAGTCGTGGCCCGAGGATGCATTGGGGCCGTTCAGATAGACATTTTCTGCCGGACGCCGGTTGAAATATTCTTCGCATAATAAAGGCCAGTTATAATCATATTGCGAGGATTTGTCTATTCCATTCAGCGTGGCACTGATCACGGCCGGGATCACGTTAATGGCTTCCATGCCCGGAGGGCTGTTGGTCCCGACATAAGATTGTATTCCAAAAGTAGGGTGCCCGGGATAGTTATTGGTGTTGTCGACAATTGTTGTTAATGGCAGATATTGCCCGCTTGCATCCGGATTAAAGACCAGGGAGTCATATTGAATGGCTATTGTATGCCAGTCGCGCATTTCGTATGGTTGAGGAAAATTCGGCATCTGTTCAATGCGGGGAATGGTAATTTGCTGTGCATGAAGTGCAAATACTATGAAAAACAAATACAGGAGAGTTATAACTGATCTTTTCATAATATAAAGATACGGGTTTATAAAAGCTAATCTTACTCAGGCATTGATTCTTTTGTCTTCGTTAAACTATTTTTTCTAAAAAGTGTCCGCTTCGATGGAGTATAGCATTGAAAAGGCCTATAAAATGCGTGAATATAGAACAGAGGAACAGGGGAATAAGGAACAGAGGAACAAGGAATAAGAATATGAATAAGAACAGAGAAGGAGGTGAGTAGGTTCCATTTCAAATAAATGCGCAGCATTTACTGCCCGGGCGCAGTTGGAGCCCCGCCCCCGGTGGGGTTAAAACCTTGTCCGGGATGCCCTTTTTTGGTTCCTTTTTTTTTGGACAAGCAAAAAAAGTAAAAAAAACTGTTTTGATATCCGAAATCCGATATTCGATATCCGATATTCGAAGGGGATGGTCGAGGTCGATAGATTATCCCGGCGCCAAGGTTTCGGGGTACAAGGATGGAAA
>DAOVZP010000003.1 GCA_030635045.1 Bacteroidota bacterium
AACCGGCCGCCAAAGCAAAAAAGGCTGTAGAAACGAAAGTCGAAGCTGTTGAAACGAAAGTTGCAAAAGAAGAGATCGTCAAAGAAAAGGCAGAAAAAAAAGAAGCCCCTAAGGCCGAACCTAAAACAAAGAAAGCAGCGGCAGAAAAACCCAAGGCAGCAGCGCCAAAGAAAGCCGTAAAGAAAGAAGATAAGAAAGATGATAAAGATGCTGAGAAGAAAGAGGAATAAGCAGTTTATCAATCAGGACATTGAGAAATGGCAGTCATCTAAAGGGTGGCTGCCATTTTTTTAAAGGCATCGCCCCTCTCCTCAAAATTCTTATACATGCCATAGCTGGCAGCTGCCGGAGAGAGCAGGCAAACATCACCGCTGCGCAGCGAAACCCTGATGAAATCAAAAGCTGCGTCCATGTCGTCAACCAGAACACATTCACTTTTGCCGTTTAGCAGTTTCCTCAGAACCCCGTACATCCTTCTGCCTGCCTCACCCATAAAGACCAGGTATGGTACCGGGTATTCGTACAGCCTGTTGTAAAGCACGTCATAATCCAGGCCACGGTCGTGCCCCCCAAGGATAAGCAGGTCGACACGCTCAAGTGTTTTCAAGGCCTCAACGCTGGCTTCAGGAATGGTTGCAATTGAATCGTCGAAAAAGCTGATCCCATTAAAGCGTCCTGCATATTCCAACCTATGGGCCAACCGCCTGTAGCTGACAAGCCCCTGCATGATCTTTTCATCCTCCACCTCTTTATCAATACAAACAAGTATGGCCGCCATAATATTCATGACATTATGCATTCCGGGGAGGTCTTTTACCGCTGCCAGGGGAAAATAATGCATCTGCCCGGCAGCGTCACGGCAAATAACCTGTTCATCATCATAAAAAGCATCGATGCCTTTATGCTTATCAAGGGAGAAGGAAAGAAGGCTTTTATTTTCAGCCTGTTGGAGGATGAGTTCCCGGATAATCGGATCGTCAGCATTATAGACTAATTTCCCATCCTCCGGCTGCATCCTGCTTATGTTGAATTTTGCCATTTTATAGGCTGTAAAATCCTTGTAGTGGTCGAGGTGTTCGGGAAATACATTTAAGATGACCGCGATGCCGGGTGCCATGCTGATATGTTCCAACTGGTGGGACGACATCTCGAAGATCACCTCTGTATCCCCATCCACTTTATCTGCAAGATCAAGCGGGGGAATTCCAATATTCCCGGCCAGGACTACCTTACGCCCTGCTGTGAGCATAATGTGATGTATGAGGCTTGCAGTGGTACTTTTTCCCTTTGTTCCGGTCACGCCGGTAACCAGGGCGGCAAATGCTTTCAGGAACAGGTCTGTTTGGGAGGTTATCTTCTCAATATCACATTTTTCTGCCACAAGTTCATAGGGTATCCCGGGTGATTTGATGATCAGATCAAAATCCCCGCAGGAACCGAGATATCCCTTACCACTTATCAAACCTAAATTATTATCGTCGCCCAACTCAGGATGGTCCTCAGAAATGTTTTCATTACGGTCGCCAATGCTTATAAACAAATCCGGAAACCAGCTCCTCAGCAGGTTGTAGGTTGACTTACCTTCCTTGCCAAAGCCAAGGATGAGGATCTTTTTCCCACTAAGTACAGACTTTATTTCAGAAGGCATGGATCACATCTTTTAGCATTTTAACTTCATCTTTACCGGGAATATTGTGTGTACCAAACTCTTTGAGAAGCAGCTCCATTGTGTCAGGAAAGAGCTTATCCTGACCTTTGTGTTGAACATAATGCTTCAGCAGCACAGGCATTTCCCGGCCCTGATTTTTCCGGATATATGCCCTGATGGCTACATTCACCTCTTCGAGTGTCCCGACACACTCAAATGGCTTTTCCTCAGCAATCCCGCATAGTTGATCAAGCAAAGGTATCAGGCTTTCATCTTCGAAAAGATCTTTACCAAAAATATGCATCAATTGATCGTGGCCAATGAAAGGTGAAAGCACGATATATGTAAACAGGCATTTGGGGCATTTCCCGCACCAGGAATCAGTTTTACTGCCCACATTACAACTGCGGAATGAGGAAAAATGAGCCGGAAAGCGGGAAAAGATCCCGGCAATCTGCAATTCATTCAGGGGACGAAGAAAGCTGTAATATTCTATGCCATCAGTAATAAATTCCGACAGGTATTCTCTGAAATCATTTTCAAATTCAAGGGTTTTGGAATACTGGTGATTGATGTCGGTACCGGGAATGCTTGGTTCATTGGCACTGGATTCATTGGACAGGGCTATCTCCCCGGTTCCATAAAGAACAGCAACCAATGTAGCAGTGAAGGCCAGCATGGCAGAAAATGGTGTATGCCCATTCAGGAAGTCTTTGCTGTTCAACTCAAGCAGTTGAGGATCGATGCTGCGATCGAGTGTGATGATCTCATCCCTGCCAAAGCCTGCCACATCTGCACTATTTATACTGGCTTCCCTGGGATTGACAATAAATGGCCTGCATTTTTTAAGCTTCGACAGGAGCTCCAGGGTGACAACAGAATCTTTTCCGCCGCCAACCGGTACCAGCACCTCTTCACTCCCGGCAAAGGACTCCTTTTTCAGGCGCTCTTCACCTTCCGGAATGATATTTATAAAATCCTCATCGGGAATGATGCCATTCTCATAAAAAAACTCGCCCAGGCCGTTCAGATAAAGTTTTTTCCACCACTTGATCTGTTTCCTGCTCAAGTGCACAGGCTTCACGAGAACCCTTGGCGGACAGGCGGCTTTCCAATAACTCACCAGCTCTATCATTCCCATATTGAAAATGATATTCCTGAAAAGGGAGCCTGCTAAAATGTCTGTATCGAAATTTGCCGGCAATGAAAGTTTTATTTCCGGGCGAAAATAGTATTTATCTGCCAGGCTGAATTCGAAATAAATGTGTAACTCGCTATTTACAAGCGTATAAGAGAAGCTCTCATAAGAAAAGTACGTATACTCCTTTCTTAATTGCCTGTATAAATTGCTACGATTGTTTCTCATCAGCGCTTAATGGTATTATTTTTGTATTTATATTATCAAAGGTAAAACATTGCATTGAATTTGCCGAATGACCGACATCAATAAAATAATCAAGATCAAGGCCAATAACCTGAAGCCTTCCAAAGGTAAGATACTTATCTCGGAGCCGCTGCTTGCTGATAATTATTTCAAACGTTCAGTGGTATTACTTGCCGAGCATAATGAAGAGGGCTCATTCGGAATCATCATGAACAAGCCCATCGACAATAAATTCAATGAGATTGTGACCGATTTCCCTGAATATACCGGGCAATTATTCTTAGGCGGCCCGGTCAGCAACTCAAGCTTATTTTTCATCCACACCCTGGGTGATCTCATCGAAAACAGTATGAAGATCATGGATGGACTGTATTGGGGTGGCGACATAGAATCTGTCAGGGAGCTGATGATACTCAAGCAGATCAATCCCGGCCAGATCAGGTTTTGCGTAGGGTATTCAGGCTGGGGCAGCAAACAGCTTGATGATGAATTGAAAAAAAACTCATGGCTCGTCTCCGGGCTTCCGGCTGATGCTCTGATGAACACCGATCCTGATACGCTGTGGGAGTATGCACTAAAGAAACTTGGAGCCGAATACAGCTACTGGGAAAACTTCCCTACCGATCCCGGGCTTAACTAAGCCACAAAAGGATCATCACCCACCGGATTTTTTAGCCCGATAGTCCATTTTTATCAGGATCAAAAGCACTTTCTCTCTTTGATCGCCCTGGATGAGAATCTCACCATCTTTCACACTACCCCCCACACCACAGGAAGATTTCAATGTTTTTCCAAGTGCATTCAGGTCAGCTGCGGCACCCCGGAAACCACGAACAATAGTTAATTTTTTATTCCCTTTCAGGCTTTGAAGGTGTATCCTGAGATTCTGCTCTGCAGGCCGAAGAGTCTCTTGTTCCTGCTGTCCATCCCACTGATACTGGTGATCAGGGTTGGTTGAATATACGATCCCGCTTGGGCGTTTCTTCTTTGTCATAATGATCAGTTAAGGAACAACAACATTTAAAGAGGATGGCCGGATGGTGATATGCAGCTTTTTGCCAAGCTTAACGGCTTCACCATCAATATTGACCGTTTTTCCTTTTTTTCTCTTCACCAGAATATTGGCGGCACGGTAAATCTCAATATATTTCGATTGGTTGATCTTTTGATGGTACATAAGGCGTGCAATTGCCGGAAAGGCCGTCACAGGAGGCTTCCTGACAATGCAAACATCTATGAGGCCGTCGGTAATCGATGCCTGCGGGGAAATTTGTGTATTGTATCCAAACTGGCTGGAATTTGCAAAGCTGATAAAAAAGGCTTTTGTTTCCAGTTCGTCCCCATCCAGGTTCAGATTGTATTTAAGCGGCTTATAGCTAAGGTATTCCCTTAAAACAATTTTCGCATACGTAAGAAACCCCCTCCGATTGCTTTTTGCAAATTGCCTGGCAACACTGGCATCAAAGCCTATCCCGGCAATGCTTGCAAAAAAGACATCATTCACCGCGCAGGTATCGATCTTCACAATTTTGTCGCGGTTTATCAACTCCACAGCATCTCTTTTCTTTCGTGGAATGCCTAAGTGGTGTGCAAGTCCATTGCCTGACCCGGCAGGTATGATCCCCAGGACGGCATCTGTATCTACAAGCTTTTCTGCGACTTCATTTATTGAGCCATCCCCTCCGGCCACAATGAAGCGCCTGATGCCGCTTTCAAGTCCTTCCTGAGCGATCCCGGCACCATGCCCTGCATAGCGGGTAATTTTAATTTCGGGATCAAAGCGCTCAAGGTCAAGTGAATGTTCCACAAGCTCAGAAAGCTCGCCCACGCGGCCTTTCCTGACCCCGGAAACAGGGTTTACAATGAAAATGACCTTTTCCCTGAACTGTTTATTCATCCTCAGCCCGAATTATTAGTTGGTTATTGATCAATCTATGATTGTACTGCTGAATAATGGCTTTAAGAAAATTTACCAGCTCATCCGCAATATCAGAATTGCTGTACATCTCGTTCTCCCTGGAATTTACCGGCTTGTCGAGGGCATAGAGGCCAATAACATCTTTCCCGTCGTATAGTAATGACCAGCCATCCTTAATCAACTGGTAAATGCCATCGATGTAGTTCACCGAAAAACGACAGGCCGTAGTGTCGAACAGATCATTGCCGAACGACAGGAAGGGTTTGTCATAGCTCATGAATCCCAACATGCTGGGCAGTATGTCGCTATGCTGGGCGATATCTGAACTTATTTCCGGATCGATCTTTCCCGGCATGTAAAATACTATTGGTACTGCATAGATCCCTTCCCTGCTCTGATAAGCAATATCATCAGAGAGTGATGTGTGGTCGGCCGTGAAAATGAAAAGCGTGTTTTTAAACCACTCTTCATGCGATGCCTGGCACATGAACCGGCCAAGTGAATAATCGGCATACATTATGCTTTCATGAATATCCAGGGTACCCTTGTCAAACATGCCCATATATTTCTCCGGTACCATGTATGGGTGATGTGATGAGAGTGAAAAGAAGGCAGCCAGGAATGGTTCTTCCGTCACATCCAGCTTTCCTTTGAAGAAATCAAAGAAAGCATCATCATAGATACCCCAGTTTCCATCAAAATCGTCATCATTACCATATTCATCTTTGCCATAATACGCTTCAAAGCCGGCCATCCCAACAAAGAATTCAAAGCCCATGGTTCCGTTCCTTCCCCCATGAAAAAAAGAGGAGCTATAGCCCTTTGTTTTCAACAAATTGGCCATACTGTTTATTTCATTGCCGCCATATGCCGAAGTAATGTATGGCTTGCCCGACAGGGATGGCAGCCCGGCAACAATGGCAGGCAGTGCTTCAATGGATTGTTTGCCGTTAGCATATGCTTTAAAGGCAAAGCCCTGACTGATGATAGAATCAAGATAAGGTGTGTAGCCTTTGCTTCCTTCTCCATTCAGGGCACCGATATATTCGGTACCAAAGCTTTCCATGATGATCAGAACTATGTTGGTTGGATTAGTTGAACTAGTTGAACTGGTTGAATTAGTTGAATTGGGTGAATTGGGTGTTGGGGGGTGATGTATGGGCTGGTATGTGGCAATCAGTGTTTCTTCATCCGTAAAATACGAAACTTCTTCCAGGTCAATATGTCCCCACGATTTTACAATAGTAAAGGGCGTATTCAATACAAGGGAGACATTCTTTGCCGCAGTATATTCCCCGGCATTGATGATAGTAAAAGGACGCAGCTGGAATCCTCCCCGGATCCCAATTATTGAAATAAATGCAGTAAGCAGGAACAGGATAGTATTAATGACGTAGTAACGTATGCCATGCTTAATTTTCTTTTTCTTAAGCCTGATCCTTGAGGAGATCCATATAAAGATCATGGAAAGAAACACCCAGCTTAAAAACTCCCATTTAAAGTCGATCAAAAACCTTGGGATCAATGTCATCATGTCATCTTCACCGGCGTCAATGAATGAAAAGATGTCGGCGGTCATCCGTTTTGATGTGAACCGGAAATATACCGTGTCGATCATGTTAAGGGCAAAACCGCTTATATTGGTTATATAAAAGGAGACCAGGGCAAGCAGTTGCCAGGTTTTCTCACTCCTTGCAGGGACAGGAATGGTGTTCATGAGGATAAAGGGAGCACTGAGAATGATCACGATTGAAATATCAAAGCGCATGCCGCCGAGAAAAGCTTCGAGCAAATCAATCCCGTCCATGTCGCCAAAAAACTGTGTATTAAACAAATAAAAGAGGAGGCGCGACAGTGAGAAAAACAGCAGGGCTATCAGCAAGCGAACAAGCATAACAAGATACACATGGCTACTGTAATAACACCTACGCATAACGCAAATGTAAGTAATTCCTGAATTATCCTGTAAGTGTATGCAACCATTAAGTATAATGTCATGTCTTGTATGAAATAAATTAGTGAACCACCCCGGGAAACAGTTTTCAGGATGGGAATTATTATGAAATTTTTCGTTTGACGATTAATAAATATTTATATTTTTGCCCTTGTTGAGGGTAAACGAACCAAAAAACACAACATGGAAGAGCAAGAAAACAAAGATGTGATCAGGGAAGAAATCTACTCAAGGGTGATCAGGGCCGGCAAGAGGACCTACTTCTTTGATGTGAAGGCGACCAGGGCCGGGGAACAGTACCTGACAATTACAGAAAGCAAAAGGCGCTTTAACAATGATTCGGGTAAATTTTATTATGAGAAACATAAGCTCTTCCTGTACAAGGAGGATTTTGAAAAATTCTCAAGGGGCTTGAGTGAGGCCATTGAATTTATTGAAACAGGAAAAAAAGCACCGGAGCCGGAACCGGAACCGGACACACAAGTCTCTAAACCTGAAAGCATTGCCAGCGTAAAGTTTGAAGACCTCGGCGATCCTGAAGAAACCAAAGAAGAAACCAAAGATGAATAGATCTTAATTACAATATTTCCAGGAAAGAAGCTGTCAAAACAAGGCAGCTTTTTTTTTCTATAAAAATTAACATGCGTTAATAACTAATTCTGTAACGAGCAAAATTTTTAGTCAATAACTTCGTACTTTTGCTTATCATAAACTAACCATCATCTTATAAGAATATGGGAAAAGTCATTGCGATCGCGAATCAAAAAGGAGGCGTTGGAAAAACCACAACTGCCATTAACCTGGGGGCCAGCCTGGCTGTGCTGGAATATAAAACCCTGGTAATTGATGCAGATCCCCAGGCAAATGCAACCTCCGGGCTTGGCTACGACCCAAAAAAAGTTCAGAACAGCATTTATGAGTGCATCATGGACGACCTGGATCCAAACAATGTGATCCTGGAATCGACCACTCCTTTCCTTTCCGTGCTACCTGCACATATCGACCTGGTAGGTGCTGAGATAGAAATGATCAACCTCCCGAACAGGGAAAAGATGATGCGCAAGGTTATCGACCAGGTGAAAGACAACTATGACTATATCGTTATCGATTGTTCGCCATCCCTCGGCCTCATAACCGTGAATGCTCTCACAGCCGCTGATTCCGTGATCATCCCGGTGCAGTGTGAATACTTTGCCCTGGAAGGGCTCGGAAAACTACTCAACACAATTAAAATTGTGCAAACCCGCCTGAATGAAAAACTTGATATTGAAGGCATTTTGCTAACTATGTTTGACTCCCGTCTCAGGCTGTCCAGACAAGTTGTAGACGAGGTTAAAACTCATTTCCAGCAAATGGTCTTTGAAACCATAATCAGCCGAAACACCAAGCTTGGTGAAGCACCCAGTTTCGGTGAAACAATCATTATGCATGATGCCAGCAGTACAGGGGCCATCAACTACCTTAACCTGGCCAGGGAGATCCTTCAAAAGCATAATATGACCACTATCGATGAAGCTGACAAATACATAGATATTACTGATGAAAACTAAGAAGAAAGCATTGGGAAGAGGACTGGATGCAATTTTGCAAAGCCCCGAAACAGATATCACCTCGAAAGACATCTCCGGCAATTATGTGGTTGGGGCCATAGCCAACATCGCTGTTGAAAAAATTGTATCCAATCCTTTTCAGCCACGCGATCAGTTTGATGATGAGCTTTTAAAGGAATTGGCAGCCTCCATCGAAAAGCAGGGCATCATACAGCCCATCACGGTAAGAAAACTTGGCTATGATAAGTACCAGTTAATATCCGGCGAGCGCCGCCTGCGTGCTTCCAAAGTTGCGGGTATAAGTGAGGTGCCTTGCTATATCAGGGTAGCCAATGATGAGCAGATGCTGGAAATGGCATTGGTAGAGAATATTCACAGGAAAGACTTGAACGCCATAGAGATCGCCATCAGCTACCAGCGCCTGATAGAAGAATGTGAGCTTACACATGAAAAGCTCAGCGAACGGATCAGCAAAAACCGTTCAAGCATAACAAATTATCTCAGGCTTCTTAAACTGCCTGCTGAAATTCAACTTGCACTGCGCGACGATAAGATCAGCATGGGCCATGCCCGGGCACTGATAAATGTAACTGACCCGGAAATACAACTGGGAATCCTAAAGAAGATAATCGCCCGCGACCTTTCGGTCAGACAGGTAGAAGAACTTGTGCGGAATTTTCAGGTCCTGCCACCAGTTACAAAGAAAGATCCGGTGGAACTGCCTGAATTTTTCAACAGCACTGCGGTGGAACTACGCGACAAGCTTGGCACCAATGTAAATATCCGCCGGAATAATAATGGCAAAGGGCAAATCGTTATCTCCTTTGAATCAGATCAGGATTTCAGTCGTATCCTGGCATTGCTCGACTAGGGAACCTACCATATCATATGTTTCAACGCGGGACCACATCTTCAGAAGCAGCAAATAAAGGCTTTATGCACATACCGTTCCGGTATGGAGTTATCCTGTTCATGATATGTTTTCTGCTGCTACTCCCCCGGCCTGAGCTCAAGGCACAAAATACGACGGAAGTCGACACTGCTTTTAAAAAGCCGCATTCCCCGAACAAAGCAGCCATTTTTTCTGCAGTATTGCCCGGCCTGGGACAGGCTTACAACAAAAAATACTGGAAAATACCAATCGTATATGCCGGATTCGGACTTATTGCCTATTTCATCATCAGCAATACCAGTGAATACAAAAAGTATGATGAAGCATATGATTATGTTATAGCAGGGGATTCGGGCTACATCGACAATGATTATGTTGGCCAGTATGATGAGCAACAATTATTGGATGGAAAAAAATATCACCGGCGAAATATGGAATTAAGTTATATCCTGGGCGGGCTATGGTATATCCTTAATATCGTAGATGCCAGCGTGGACGCACATCTCTTTGATTATGACGTGAGCGAAGACCTGTCGATTCGTGTGGATCCGGTAATGTATATCAGGCGGCCGGATTTCAGGCCTGTGACCGGAGTAAAACTGACTGTTAAATTTTAAATAAGACATTGTGAATATTGCAATCATTGGATATGGCCGGATGGGCAGGGAAATTGAAATAATGGCCCTTGATCGTGGCCATGAGATAACAGCAATTATCGATAACGAAACCGATTGGGACAACAAACGGGATGCCATATCAGGAGCAGATGTTGCCATTGAATTCAGCATGCCGGAAATAGCTGCAAAAAATATTCGCCGCTGTTTCGAAGCCGGGCTGCCGGTGGTATCGGGCACTACCGGCTGGACTGATTCTTTCGAAGAAATAAGGAAGATCTGCCTGGAGGGTGGGCACGCTTTCTTCTATGCCAGCAATTTCAGTCCGGGCATGAATATCATGTTTGAATTGAACAAAAACCTGGCTGCATTCATGAGCAAATACCCTGATTACCGCATCCTCGTTGAAGAGATCCACCACAGTGGGAAAAAGGATTCGCCCAGCGGCACGGCGATCAGTCTAGCCAATGAGATCATCCATCATCATACTGTGAAGGATATCTGGGTCAACAGGCCGTCAAAAAGCCCGAATGAGTTGGAGATCATCTCCATCCGAAGGAACCTGGTTCCGGGAACACATTTTGTTCAGTATGACTCTGAGATCGACAGCCTGGAAATTAAGCATACCGCACACTCCAGAAAAGGCTTCGCCTATGGCGCTCTTCATGCTGCTGAATGGCTGGCCGGCAGGAAAGGTTGCTTCGGCATGAAGGATATACTCTATGATGAGAAATAAGCAGGGGCCTGACGTTTAACAATATTTAACACCGCCCGGGTGAGCAATAATGAAAATTACCCTTACTTTGGTCAAAAATAAAATAGCATTATGAATGCATACGATATCATTGTAATTGTTTTCCTGATATTATCCACTGCCGGTTTATGGAAGATCTTCGAAAAAGCAGGAGAGGACGGATGGAAAGCCGTAGTACCCTTTCTTAATTTTTATATCTGGCTCAAGATCATCAATAAGCCCATCTGGTGGTATATTTTCATCCTGGTTCCCTTTATCAATGTTTTCGTGATCCTCCTGATGGTGGTGGAAGTATTGAAATGTTTCGGCAAAGAGAGTATTGGTGCACAGGCTTTGGGCGTCATTTTCCCTTTCTTTTATCTTCCATACCTGGGATTTTCGGGCAAAGAACAATACCTGGATCCTGACAAGAGAGAAAAAGTAAAGAAAGGCCCGGCGCGTGAATGGGTTGATGCCATCATCTTTGCTGTGGTTGCAGCTACCATCATCCGCACCTTCTTCATAGAGGCATATACGATCCCTACTTCATCCATGGAAGGCTCCTTGTTAAGGGGTGATTTCCTGTTCGTGAGTAAGGTCAGCTATGGTCCACGCGTACCCATAACCCCTCTTACATTCCCCTTCGTACATCATACCTTACCTCTCAGCAGCACGACAAAGTCCTACCTTGAATGGATCAGCCTGCCATACTACCGCTATCCGGGCTTAAATAGTATTAAAAGATATGATGCCGTCGTATTCAATTATCCCGACGGAGATACTTTATCGACAGTATTTCAGAGCAACGACAGTTATTACAGCCTTGTAAGGCAAAACGGGAAGCGTGATGTTTGGAATAATAAGCGCAAGTATGGAGACATCATCGCCAGGCCTGTTGATAAACGTGAAAATTACATTAAACGCTGCGTCGGGCTGCCCGGAGACAGCCTGCAGGTCATCGACCAGGTAGTGTTTATTAATGGTAAAGCCCTGGAGCCCCCGAAATATGCACAGTTCAGCTACCAGGTCATCACCGATGGCTCCAGACTGAGTGATCGCCTGATCGACAAGCTCGGCATCCATGAGGTTGTTTCCACAGGGAACCCCTCGATCTCCTACGCCTATATGAATGAAGATGCTGCAGAAAAGCTAAAGGAAACACCCGTTGTAAAGTCTGTTACAAGGCTCACACATCCGGCAGGAAACCCTGACGACGTCAAGCGCATCTACCCCTATAATCAGGCTTATGGGTGGAGTGTCGACAACTTTGGACCACTGTATATTCCAAAGGCCGGCGAAAGCATTGAGATCAATACCGGGAACATACACCTGTACCGAAGAGCGATCCATGCATACGAAGGCCATGATCTGGAAGTGAAGGACGGTAAAGTTATTATCGATGGCGTTGTAAGCGACAGTTATACTTTTGAAATGGATTATTACTTCATGATGGGCGACAACCGCCATAACTCAGCGGATTCACGCTACTGGGGCTTTGTTCCGGAAAACCACATCGTTGGTAAAGCAGTCTTTGTCTGGCTCTCACTCAATCCCGACAAAAGCTGGTTCCAGGGCAAGATCAGGTGGGATAAACTTTTCCGCATCGTAAAATAATATTAACTTTAACAATTATTAATACTTACCAAAAACAAATTACAATGAAAAGATTTCTCAGTTTCATGATGGTCGCAGCGATCATTATGGGTTTAACATCATCAGCCCTGGCAAAAGAATTCAAAGGTGATATCAACTATAAGATCTCATATCCGGGCACGGAAGTAGATGCTTCAATGGCAGCAATGATGCCAAAGATTGCTAAACTCACCATCAAAGGCAACATGTCAAAACTTGAGATCAACATGGGCCAGATGGGGTCCCAGATCCAGATCTTTGATGGTGATGCAAAAACTATTACGACCGTTATGAGTATGATGGGACAAAAGTTTTATTATGTCGAAACTGAAGATGATATCTCAGACGAATTAGAAGAAAACGAAAATGTCAGCATCGACATCAAAGATGAGACGAAAGAGATTGCAGGCTATGAATGCAAAAAAGCCGTTGTAACCGTAATAGAAGGCGGTGAGGAAATGCTCTTCACAATTTATTTTACGGAAGAGATCGGCTCTTCCTCCATGAATATTGACAATCCATACTTCAAGGATATTCCGGGTGCCATGCTTGAATTTGAGATAAATACCGGAGGCGGCACCATGAAAATGGAAGCGATATCCATTAATAAAAGGAACGTCTCTGATGATGAATTTGAGGTTCCTGAAGGCTACGAGGAAAAAACAGAGGAAGAAATCGACCAGATGTTTGGCGGAGGCATGTAAGCATTGCCGGCAGCCTGATTAATTTCCGAAAAGCATTCCTGTCGGAAATCAATGAAAGCATAAAGAAAGCCCTGCATTTCTGCGGGGCTTTTTTTTATTAACTTTGCATCAGCTTAGCAAAAAAGACAAATGCCAATAAGAACAAATCAGTTAAAGAAAGACGATCCTGCCCCGAAAAAGAAAAGCAGCAGGTCTACCGGGAAAAAAAGTAAGAAAAAGCAGACGCCAAAAAAAGGGAACTCCGTGCTTGGGTTCTTCAAAAATGAAAAATTTCAACAGCTGGGCGGCTTTTTCCTGATCCTGCTATCGTTTTATCTTTTACTCTCTTTCATATCCTATATTACAAATTGGTTTACAGCTGGCAGCGATGATCTGTTCACAGTTATTCCCTTCCGGGAAATACTTTTTAATGATAGCCTGATAGCCAATAACTGGGGAGGGCGCATGGGCGCTGCCCTTGCCGGCTTGTTTATTAAAACATGGTTTGGTGCATCCTCACTGTTATTTTGCCTGTTCTTTTTCGTTTGGGGCTATAAGCTGCTGTTCAGAAAAGCCATACTGCCTGTTGGCAAAACTTTTCGCTGGTCTTTCATCGCATTGCTTTGGTTCTCGCTGGCACTTGCGCTGGCGTTTAAAAACTCTGAATTGAATATCCTTGGAGGCATCTTTGGCTATGAAATCAACAATTACCTGGATGGATTCATTGGCCCTCCCGGCACAATTCTATTGCTGGTATTTGTTTTCTTTGGCTTCATGATCATTAACTTCAACTTCAGGTTCAAATTCCGAAAAAAGAAGGATAAACCTGCTTCTGATGACATAAGTGCCATTCCCGGAGAAAATACTAACAATGGACCCAAAGAAGACATTTACAATACCGTAGAATTTTCTGTTACCGAAGATGATAAGATCGAAAAAGCAGAAGATACTGACAATGCCGGTGAAACCCTGACCGATGATCCTGATAAAGTCAACAGCGACCTGCCATTTGACAATCCTCCTGAGAAACAAGATAATAAGGGCAATAACCCGGAAACGGATATAGAACTGACCATTGAGGAAACCCATATTGAAAAGACAACAGGGAAAGGTACCACAGTACACCACACTATCGATACTGAATACGATCCCAAGCTTGACCTGGGCCATTATAAGTATCCTACCCTCGACCTGCTCGATGATCATGGCGAAGGTGGCGTAGGTGTTGAAAAGGAAGAGCTGGAATCAAATAAAGACCGTATTGTAAAGACCTTGGCCAATTATAATATCCAGATAGACAAGATCAAGGCCACCATTGGCCCTACGGTGACCCTGTATGAGATCATCCCGGCCCCGGGCGTCCGGATATCGAAGATCAAAAACCTGGAAGATGATATTGCACTCAGCCTGTCTGCCATGGGCATCCGCATCATTGCCCCCATCCCCGGTAAAGGAACGATCGGTATCGAAGTCCCGAACCGAAGGAGTGATATCGTATCCATGAAATCTATCTTGTCGTCAGAAAAATTCCAGAACTGCAAGTATGAACTTCCTTTCGGGCTTGGCAAGACCATTTCAAATGAAAGTTATGTTGCCGACCTCACAAAGATGCCCCATATCCTTATGGCAGGGGCAACCGGGCAGGGGAAATCAGTCGGGTTGAATGCCATCCTTACCTCTTTGTTATATAAAAAGCATCCTTCAGAACTTAAGTTCATCCTCGTTGACCCAAAAAAGGTCGAGTTAACGCTTTTTTCCAAGATCGAACGGCATTTCCTCGCCAAGCTGCCCGACTCAGAGGAGGCTATCATAACCGATACACGAAAGGTAGTGCGCACCTTGAACTCACTCGGCATTGAGATGGACAATCGCTATGAGTTGCTCAAGGACGGGCAGGTAAGGAACATCAAAGAATATAACGTTAAGTTCGTCAACCGAAAACTAAATCCGGAGCATGGCCACCGCTACCTGCCCTACCTGGTACTCGTTGTGGATGAATTTGCCGACCTCATCATGACTGCCGGCAAGGAAATTGAAACCCCACTTACCCGGCTGGCACAGCTGGCAAGGGCTGTGGGCATCCATCTCATCATTGCCACTCAGAGGCCATCAGTAAATATCATTACCGGTACTATCAAAGCAAATTTCCCGGCACGTATTGCCTACCGGGTGATCTCCAAGATCGATTCCCGTACCATCCTGGACACCGGCGGTGCCGATCAGCTGATCGGGCGCGGTGATATGCTGCTATCAACAGGCAGTGACCTGGTCAGGCTGCAATGTGCCTTTGTCGATACACCGGAAATTGAACGGGTCACTGACTTTATTGGTTCCCAGCGCGCTTATCCGCATGCATTGCATCTGCCGGAATACCTGGATGAAGAGGTTGACGGGGCCGATGACTTTGATCCCAGCGATCGGGATGAGCTGTTCGAAGAAGCTGCGCGGATCATCGTACAGACACAGCAGGGATCCACTTCACTCTTGCAGCGAAAGCTTAAGCTTGGATACAACCGGGCAGGCAGGATCATCGACCAGCTGGAAGCCGCCGGAATTGTCGGGCCCTTCGAAGGAAGCAAAGCCAGGGAAGTGAGGATCACCGATGAACTCAGTTTGGAACAGTTTTTGAAAGATTTAGATGAAAACAAAGATTAAAACGATGAAAAAAACAGTCATATTCATTATCAGCATATTGATTGCTACAATGGCCTTTTCGCAAAGCAAGAAGGCAGAAGCCATCATTGAGGAGATCACAAAAAAAACTCAGGAATACAAATCCGTTGAAATTGAGTTCACCTTCACCTATGAAGACCCGACAAGTGGCGACGATGTGAGTGAAACCGGGCTACTCATACTTAGCGGCGATAAATACATCCTCGACATAGAGGGGCAAAAAGTAATTTGTAACGGAGAAACCATCTGGACATACATTGAAGATGCCTGGGAGGTACAGATCAATGCCATCGAAGAAGATGACGGATCCATCACGCCTTCAAAACTTCTCACATCTTATCATGAGGATTATAAAGCAAAGCTCGAAAAAGAGTATAACAGGGATGGGGTAAATTACCAGAGGATAGTGCTAAAGCCGGAGGAAGGCAAGAAATGGGTCAAGCTTGATATGATCATAAATGCAGACAAGCAACAGATATCAGAGATCATCATCCATGATAAGAATGGAGGTAAGATCGGATACAAGATCGATAAATTCACACCGGATATCGACATCACTGATGCTGACTTCATCTTCAATCCCGAAGATTACCCTGATGTTGAGATAGTGGACATGAGATAATCCTTCATCATACCATTCAGGTCAATTCATATCTTAAAAAAGTTTAATTACTGCAAATAATCGCAGCTGTTAATAAACCCTTGCTGATGTATGTTATCCAAGAGGTAATCATATTATAAACTGCCGGTGAATATAGATGACAGGGAAATATTGAAACTTATAAGGGAAGAACACTCCGGGGAAAGAGGTTTTATCCTGCTGGTGAAAAAATACCAGCAACGACTCTACTGGCATATCCGGCGTTTGCTTGTCGATCATAATGATGCGGATGACGTGTTACAGAATACTTTCATTAAGGTATGGCAGGGGTTACCACAGTTCAGGGGAGAATCACAGCTTTATACCTGGCTTTACCGTATCGCCACAAATGAGGCGCTGAGCTTTATGAAAAAAGCCCAACGCAACAGATCCATTCCTTATGAAGATGGCGGGGCTGAACTATGTGCCCTAAGTGATAATGCACCATCGATCTCCGGTGATGAGATCAGCCGGAAGCTGCAAAAAGCCATCCTCATGCTGCCTGCCAAACAAAGACTGGTGTTCAACATGAAGTATTTCGATGAAATGAAATATGCAGAGATCTCAGAAGTGCTCGGAACTTCGATAGGGGCATTGAAAGCCTCTTACCATCTGGCAGTAAAAAAAATCGAGAAGCAGCTGCTTGTGGATTAAACCTTTGTGAAATTTCAACATCAAAACAGAAAATGAGCACCACAAACAACATACAAAACGACGAAAACAAATCCGACGGGAAGTTGAAAGATCTTTTTGGAAAAGAGATGCCATACCAGGTACCGGATGGCTACTTCGAAGATCTTCCAAAGCAAGTCCTTGAATCATGCAGGCAGAGCAGGCAGCAACAGGGTCGCCGCTTATACCTGCAAAAGGGGTTCCTGAGGATCGTTGCCGCAGCTGCTGTGTTGATTATGGCTGCCCTGGTGATCACCATGGTATTCACACAACGGCAGCCGGAGACTGAGAGCTCCGTCGAATACAGTATGAAGGAGATCTATTTATATAATATCAATAACCTCGCAGACCTGGAGGAAACCTATCTTCTGTCCCTGATCGATGACGACAGTACATATATGACAGACATCCTGGGAGGAGGAACACCCGACATCTCCGATGAGATCATCATGGAGTACCTCCTGGCTGAAAACCATATAGAGTATCATATAATCAATGAATATTAATTAAATAATAACATTATGAAAACAAAAAAAATAACAATTACTGCAATGATCGCCTTACTGGCATTGATCATAGTCATCCCGGTTCAGGCGCAGCATGGCCAGTTCAAAGACAAGACCGACAAAGAAAGGACAGAGGAATATGCCAGGATAAAAAGTGCCAAGATCGCATTCATCACTGAGCATGTTAACCTGAGCCCGGAAGAAGCCCAGACATTCTGGCCACTATACAATGAAATGGGACAAAAACGTGAAGAGATCACACACAATCTGATGGAAAGGTTCAAGGGCCTGGATGAAAACGAAGAAGTTTCAGAGGAGCAGGCTGAAGAGATCATGCAACAGCGCTTTGCCCAGGAAGAAGCTTTGCTTGACCTGAAAAAAGAATATCACAAGAAATATACAGAAGTATTACCCGCCACCAGGGTCTTAAAATTATACGAAGCGGAACACAAGTTCCGGGGGATGCTGATGGAAAGGCTGCGAGGAAGGGATGGCGAGCGTCGCCCTGAAGGTGACAGGAGAAGAGCTCCTGAAAAAGAAAAAGTTGAACCCAAATAAAAAAGGAGCTGTCTCAAAAGTCCTACTCAAGGTCATTTCGAGCGTTAGCGAGAACTAAACGAAGTGCTCTCATGAGCGAAGCGAGTAAATCTGTATTACTGATAGTCAGCATAATAGATTTCTCCCTTCGGTCGAAATGACTTTA
>DAOVZP010000100.1 GCA_030635045.1 Bacteroidota bacterium
ATAATGGTCGACGATCATGTCCATCCCGTCAGGGTTGTGACAGGGGTTCATCATATAAACGACCTTGTCCATCCATTCGAGTTTATCCGGATCTTCGGTTGTAACAAGATCGTAAGCAATCAGCGGAGCAGATTGTGATGGTCCTACTTCAGTGGCATGCATGGAAAGCGTTGCCAGGAAGAAAACCCGGCCTTTTTCAACAAGTTCAGCCTGTTCTGCATCGCTCAGGCTCCACGATAAAGCAAGTTGGCGGTTAATGTCTTTCAGTTCGTCGAGTCTGGTAATATTTTCAGGGGAAGAAATAAAGGCGATATAGATTGGCTTGCCCATCGGGCTTGTTCCGATTTCCTCCATGTGAATACGGTCGGATACTTTTTCCAGTTCCATCAGGTAGTCGATGAGCGGATCATAGTTGAACAACATGCGGTCAGCCCCCGGTTCAAACCCAAAATAATCTGCCGGCCCGGGAATGTCCTGTGCGTGGCTGAACAGATTAATACTGCCAATAAGAAAAGATAGGATAATAAGCCTGGTGATTCCTTTTATTGGATTCATACGAGTGTTTTTTGAGTAAGAAAGTCTTTAGAAAAGTTCATCATACTTAGTCCAGAGGAAGTCGCCGAGCATCCATGCTTCCTTAACAACCCTGTCGCCCCATTTAAGGGTATAATCCGTGAGGAGTTTTACAGCTTTTTCCGGATCCTTTTTATACAGTTCCAGAGCCTCTTCCTCAAGTATTTCCTGGTTTTGAAACAGTTCTTTCTGCATTGGATTCCATACTGCTTCCACATCATAGCGCATGTCGCCCCAGCGCTGTGCGGTCAATGTCCCCAGCCTGTTAAATGCCCACCAGGCCGACTCTGTGGTATAACCATTCGGCCTTCCGGGGGTTTTATAGGATTTGGGAAGATCCGTTACGCTGCAATACACCGGTATGTATATGGAAGTGGCTACATTGTCCTGGGCCAGCCATACCACTCCACCGATCTCATCGGGCAGCCATTCGCGGCACTGTATTATGGTGGCATACATGGTATACCAGCGGGCGATGGTACGTTCGCCCAGCCAACCCCATCCTCCATTGATCCTGAAAACCTTGTTCATATCGTACGGCATAAATGGGTTTGCAAGGGGCGATAGAACGGTTTTTCCCGAATCATCGGTTACGGTAATGTCTTTCACGAAGTTGAAAGGCGTGCCTTCGTAGTAATCTTTGAAGATGCTGACCAGCTTTTCCATTGTTACCGGCTCATCGGGTTTAACAGAAAATGGATAATTTTCAGCATTCGGATCCAGGTGCAGAGAGGGCGCTACAAGATCAAAAACCCTCCATTCGCGCCGGCGTGCTGCCAGTGAGGTGCGGCTGTGAGGGGCATAAGCATAACAGAACTGAAAATCTTCTTTCGATGTGCACCAGCCTGAGTCAAGAGCCATATCAAAAATATTCTCTGAAGCCATAAAATGATCAGGGTCATCGAGATCAATATGCTTTATGGTGCTGGCATTGGCATTAACCGAAATGTGATCATCGGGTACGCGTTGAGCCACCCAGATAGCACCTGTCTTTCCTTTACCGGAGCCAACGATCTCGAAATGCCAGACCTCATGCTTGTCAGCGATGGTGAGGCACTCCCCGGCATCATTCCAGCCGTATTTTTTGGTGAGCTCGCCGGCAACCCTGATGGCCTGGCGGGCAGTTGTGCAGCGCTCAAGCATCAGCTTGCATAGCCGCTGGCAATCGATGAGGCCTTCATCAGATTGCAGGGCTGACCTTCCGCCAAATGTGGATTCGCCAATGGCCAGCTGATGATCGTTCATACAAGGATACGCGGTGTTAATATACCCATAGGTGAAGGGCAACTGGGGGATCTCACCGATCTTCACATGGGCATAGGAGGGCATGGCCAGTGAATCGGTGGGAGAACGCTTGTACATGGGAACCATACTGCCTTTTTCATGTTTCGCAGGCGGAACAATGTCCATCCATGATCGGGTACGGTGACTATCATCGGTGTGGGATGTTATCACCGAACCGTCAGCAGTTGCGAGCTTACCCGCTGTAATGCTGGTACATTCATCCGGATCGGGTGACGGTGACCGCGGATCTGTTTGTGCCGGTGAATGCAAAGTGAAGCAGGAAATGACAATAATGAAAATCAGCTTTTTGAGATTGATAAGGGTTGAGATCATAACTATAGTTTTAATAAGAGCTAACTAAAATAGGAAAATATCGCATGATGTTGATAAAAGCGTGCATGATTGTTTGAAAACCACTGCATATATATACAATTCTCTTCATGTTTTGTATTAATTTTGCATTGAATTCAGCTAATTTTAAAAATACTTGCATGAGTGAACCCATCAAGCATGAATGCGGGATCGCTATGGTCCGCCTGTTAAAGCCGCTGGAGTTTTATCTGTCAAAATACGGCACAGCCTTTTATGGTTTGAACAAGCTCCACCTGATGATGCAGAAGCAGCATAACAGGGGGCAGGATGGTGCCGGTATTGCATGCCTGAAGTTCGATCTCGCCCCCGGGAATAAGTATATCAACAGGATCCGCTCGAATTCAGTATCTCCTATCCAGGATATTTTCAAGCAGGCATACAGGCCTTTCTCAGAGCTCAGCCTGCACAATCCTGAGCGTATTAATGATGTTCAATGGCTGAAACATAATATGGAGTTTACCGGTGAGTTCTTCATGGGGCACCTGCGTTATGGGACTTTTGGTGCCAACAACCTGGAAAACCTGCAGCCGATGATCCGCTTTAACAACTGGATGACCAAAACCCTTGTGCTGGCGGGGAACTTTAACATGACCAATGTCGATGAGCTGTTCAACCTGCTGATAGATAGGGGGCAATACCCGGTAGAGACCTCGGATACCGTTACTATCATGGAAAAGATCGGTTATTTTCTGGATCAGGAAAATGATAAGCTATATCAGCAGTACAAGAAAGATGGCCTTGAGAAGAGGGATATTTCCCCGAGAATTGGCCTTGACTTCGACATTCAGCAGATGCTGGTAAATTCAAGCAAGTCATGGGATGGTGGCTATGCCATTGTTGGTTTGCTGGGCCACGGCGATGCTTTTCTGATGCGCGATCCTGCGGGGATCCGACCTGTTTTCTATTATGTCGATGATGAAGTGGCAGTGGCAGCATCCGAACGGCCTGTTATCCAGACATCCTTTAACATTCCGGAAGATGATGTTAAGGAACTGCAACCCGGATACACCCTCATCATTAAAAAGAACGGTAATATTAGCGAGGAGCCCTTTGCGGAACCCCTTGAAAAGAAATCCTGCTCTTTTGAACGCATTTATTTCTCTCGCGGAACGGATTCGGATATTTACCGGGAAAGGAAAAACCTCGGAAGGGCATTGGTACCTGCCATCATGGAAGCCATCAACAATGATCTTACAACGGCAGTTTTCTCTTATATCCCCAACACAGCATCCTCTGCTTTCAGGGGCATGATCAATGAGTTGCATAATGTTTGCGACAGAATTAAATATGATGAGATCAGCCAGATCGATCCGGTAAAAGAACCTGATAAGCTAAAGGAGATCCTATCGTTCCGCCCACGGGTTGAAAATGTTGCCGTGAAAGATTTGAAGCTGCGTACCTTCATCACTCAAGACAGTCAGCGCGATGACCTGGTAGGGCATGTTTATGATATCACGTATGGAATAATACGCCCGGGAGTTGATAACCTGGTTGTGATCGATGATTCTATTGTGAGGGGAACAACACTTAAGCAAAGCATCATTCGCATCCTGGCTCGCTTACAGCCCAAAAATATCATTATCGCCTCCTCCGCTCCACAGATCCGTTACCCCGACTGTTACGGCATTGATATGGCTAAATTGGGCGATTTCATTGCCTTCAGGGCCACCATTGAACTGCTGAAAGATACCGGAAGACAGGATGTGATCAATGAGGTTTACAAAAAGTCCAAGGCACAGCAGCACCTGCCAAAGGAATCGATAGTAAACTATGTTAAGGAAATATATAAGCCTTTTACAGCGCAGCAGATCTCAGATAAGATTGCGGAATTACTTACTCCTAAGGGACTGGAACCCGGCCTGAAGATCATTTACCAGAGCATTGAGGACTTGCACAGCTCGATACCGGAGCATACCGGCGACTGGTATTTTACCGGAAATTATCCTACGCCGGGGGGAAATAAGGTGGTAAACCTGTCCTACATTCATTATATTGAAGGCACAGACAAACGGGCCTATTGATCATTCAAAGGCTGCGGATATCTTTGCAGCCAGCTCAATGAACTCATCCTGATCCATTTCAACAGGCGGTTTTTTAAAGTCAATGTCATATACGCTGTTGATGGGAACAAGGTGAATATGGGCATGTGGTACTTCCAATCCCAGTACTGTCATCCCCATTCGTTTGCATGGAACCACCTTTTCAATGGCCAGGCCAAGCTTTTTTGAAAACTTGATCATATCGCCAAGGAGGTCATCTTCAAGTTCAAAAATATAATCAACTTCTGTTTTCGGAATTACCAGGGTATGCCCTTTGGCGAGGGGCCGGATGTCGAGAAATGCAAAAAATTGTTCGTCTTCAGCTACCTTATAACAGGGTATCTCACCCCTGATGATCTTTGTAAATATACTTGCCATGGTGCCAGGTCTTTGAAAAAAAAAGATACTGCCTGTTTACAGCTAACAGGCAGTATCAAAGATACACAAATATATAACGCCTAAAATGTGTTCAGATCGGGAGGGCGCATCAGGCCAAACCATTTCAGCACTCTTTCACCCTCATTGGTATTTACATGAATGATATAGATGCCGCCTGCTACCTGGATACCTGCAAAGTTTTTCAGGTCCCAGTCTATAAATGTTTCCTGTGAATCTTTTGTAAGCTGCCTTACCAGTGTACCATTGATATTGAATATGGTAACGGTTGCTCTTTGGGGCAGGTTCGTGATCTTGATCCTGTTATCGAGAGCGTTTCTTTCATAACTGCTATAGGCATAATATGGATTTGGAACAACATTGATCAAATCCAGGTCCGTTTCTGCTTTCGCGGCATTGTATTGAGTGGTGGCAATACCTTCTGTGTTGAAAAGATATACCGGGAAGTTGCTGTTCATGGTGTCGGCAAAAGCATATTCACTTGCCGGCGGTGTGCTGTAATACCTGCGGTAAGGCTTGGAAGTACGTATGCTTAATTTCCAGTCGTTACCTTCAGGGAGCCATTCTTCGCCTTCAACAGAAAGGGGGATGCCAACATACATCATGGTAGAATATATTATGGGCATATAAACACCCGGTGGCAAGGGATTTGGTTGCAGGGTGTCGTATAAGTGCGGTGCTTTGTGGAAAAATGCACAGGCATCATAAGCGGGGAAGTCATAAGTTAATGTGACCCCCTGGGTGGAGAATGACAGGGTTTTATGATTCAGGATATATACATAATGCATGCCCCCGAACAGGGGGTTTTGCATGAAATCATAGATGTTATGTGTCGGATTGAATAGCATATCGCGACCATTTTCACCCACCAGAAATGAGTTTTCCCCGAAAACCACATTCAGCCTTTCTCCTGTTTCAACATTAATGACATAACCGGGAAACCAGCCAAAGCCTGTTTCTGAAATGTAATTCGGATCGTCGGGATTTGTGCTGGGGCCACTGCCCGGAGGGGCCGGGTTACCATATTTGTCGACCGACTGGCCGAATCGTTTTTCAAAGCGGTTCACACCACCCTCAGACAATATGTCGTCATTGCACATTTCGATTATCATCGACCTTGTCCACAGGGTTTTGTCGGCGGTCATCACTATATCAACACTGGCCAGGTCTGCCATTTCTGCCTGTTGTTTTGAAAGGCTGTTCAGGGCAGGCCCTTCAGGGCTTTGGATTCCGTGTGCACAAAGGATATAGGGTGCCCAGCTACCGTCGGCGATCTTTTCCCAGGCTTCTTCCGGATCAAAAGCATAGTTGGGCATATTCCAGTCATTATTTAATGGGTTATCCTGGTCGGTATATTGACCGGAGCGTATCCAGTTTGAAGGGCTGGCAGGGATGTTGTTATCTTCCACCCCTGAAACCCAACGGCTTGAACTGTCTGAAAATGCTGAATATGAGGTGAGCAGGCCATTATTCGTTGCCAGGCTGTCGCCGGGGTAGAAGGGTTGAGATACTTGAATGGATAATCCCAGATCAAGAAATAGCTGCTCATCATTATAGTTGATCTCCTTATCTGAAAAATACACTTCACCACTGCTAAGATTTATTAGCTTCCAGCCGGCGGAATCAATATGGGCACTGTCAGAACCAGACACAATCACATTGTTAATAGAAATCATATATGCTGATGTGATCACAATCAGCGGATAAACGACTTATACATTTAATGGTACTAAGCC
>DAOVZP010000282.1 GCA_030635045.1 Bacteroidota bacterium
ATAGTAAAACATTATGCTGGTTATGGCAGAGAAGAAGATAATGGTTGGCAGGATCCAGAATGCGAAGTTGATCAGGGGTGATTCCACCTGGTCGGAGATAAATGAACTGAGAAGGAATGATGTACCCTCCTGTGTGAAATCCAGGATCTTCAGAAAGATTGCCCCGACGATCTCTATCATGTATTGAAATACCGGTACCTTCAAAACGATGATGGCAATGATAAACTGCAGTGAAAGGCCCATACCTACCACACGCCAGTTGATCGCTTTTCTTTTGCTGCTGATCAAAAACCCTAATCCTACAAGGACGCTGATGCCTAAAAGTCCGCGTAGCAGGGATATAAATGAGAATCCTCTGTCGGGGACCTCACCGGCAACGGCCTCAGCACCTTCCTGGGCAAAAGCAGGAAGGCATACAATAAATAATAGAAATAAGATAAGGAGCAGCTTTTTATTCATATTCTTCAGAATAAAAATTGTCATCGGACTACACATCCAATGACAACCAGTTAAATATTGAATTTAAATCAGTTTTTTGTTCTTTTTGTGATCTCATCCCTGATCTTTGATGCTTTTTCGTATTCTTCGTTGCTGATGGCCTTTTGAAGCATCTCCTCCAGTTCTTCCATCGTATTTGTAGTGAATTCCTCGGTGCCGGAATCCGTGTCTGTTGTTTCGTTATCCTCGTTTTGCATTTCCTCTGCCTTGTCGTCCATCACTATTCCTGCCTCAGACATAATATTTTCATTTGTATAAATAGGACAGCGGAAACGGATGGCAAGAGCCACGGCATCAGAGGTTCGGGCATCGATCTCGCTTTCATTTTCACCCTGTAAGCAGATGAGTTTGGCATAGAACACCCCTTCCATGAACTTGTCGATGACCACCTCTTTGATGAACACATTATAATGTTCGGCGAAATTTTTGAACAGGTCGTGTGTAAGCGGCCGCGATGGTTTCATCTTTTCAAGCTCCACAGCAATGGCCTGTGCCTCGAAGCCACCGATGATTATGGGCAAGCGTCTGACACCACCATGCTCGCCGAGGATAAGGGCATAGGCCCCACTCTGCGACTGGCTATAAGACATGCCGATGATTTCCAGTCTGATCCTTTCCATTACGTGCTATGCTTAATAAGCAATTTTATGAAAGCTTAAAAGTATCAATTTTTCGATTACTATTGATTTCTTGTGGATAAAATCTTGTCGGGGTCTCAATTTATATTTATATTTTTGCGACTTCATTAACCAAAATTTATAATAACATGAGAAAGATTTTGTCATTATTAACGATTTCTTTGCTTCCGGTATTTAGTTTTGCCAGCGAAGCTGATCTCGTAATACCCGAAGAGATCAAATCCCAGACTATTCTTTACTGGGGTTTCCTGATCACTTTTGCCGGGTTTATGTTTGGACTGTACCAATTCATGCAGGTGAAAAAGATCAGGGCGCACAAATCCATGTTGGATGTTGCCCAGGTGATCTTTGAAACTGCGAAGGTATACCTGATCCAGCAGGGGAGGTTCTTATTAATATTATTTCTCTTTATTGGTGCCGCTGTTGCTTTTTACTTTGGCTGGCTGTCGGATGCCAATTTCGGCTTGAAGGGTGTGCTTATCATCCTCGGATGGACAGTAGTCGGTATTCTTGGATCATACAGTGTTGCATGGTTTGGTATCAGGATGAACACCCTGGCCAACTCAAGGATGGCTTTTGCTTCACTTGAAAGAAAGCCGATCAAATTATTAAACATTCCCCTCAATGCAGGGATGAGTATTGGTGTTGTGCTGATCTCTCTCGAGTTGATCATGATGCTGATCATTCTCCTTTTTGTGCCGGGTGAATATGCCGGTGCCAGCTTTATCGGCTTCGCCATTGGCGAATCCCTGGCTGCTTCTGCCCTCAGGATTGCCGGTGGGATCTTTACGAAGATCGCCGATATTGGATCTGACCTGATGAAAGTGATCTTCAAGATTGGAGAAGATGACCCGAGAAACCCCGGAACCATTGCCGATTGTGTTGGCGATAATGCTGGTGATAGCGTAGGGCCTACTGCCGACGGATTTGAAACTTACGGTGTGACCGGTGTTGCGCTCATTGCCTTCATCCTGCTGGCTGTGACCACTGGTGCTGACCAGGTCACCCTGCTTACCTGGATCTTTGTGATGAGGATACTGATGATCATTACCTCTATCGTATCCTTTTGGATCAATGCTGCCCTCACAAAGGCGAAGTACCAGAATGCCGATGAACTGGATTTTGAGAAGCCCCTGACCAGCCTGGTTTGGATTACTTCCATCCTTTCAATAATCGTAACTTTTGTTGCCAGCTATTTCGTCATCGGCGACCTGCCTAATGATATGTGGATCGTTCTGTCAGTAATCATCAGTGCCGGAACACTGGGAGCCGCCCTGATACCTGAATTTACCAAACTCTTTACCAGTCCTAAATCGGCTCACGTAAATGAAGTTGTAGAGGCATCCAAGAAAGGAGGGGCATCACTGAACATACTTTCCGGGCTTGTTTCCGGTAACTTCAGCGCATTCTGGCAGGGGATGGTTTTCTTTGCCTTGATGTTCATTGCTTATTTTGCCAGCACATATGGCCTTAGCGAGCACATGATATATCCATCGGTTTTTGCCTTTGGACTTGTTGCCTTCGGTATGCTTGGAATGGGGCCGGTTACGATTGCTGTTGATAGCTATGGGCCGGTGACTGACAATGCCCAGTCTATCTATGAGCTTTCACTGATAGAAGAAAATAAGGAGAGTGTCAGCGAAGAGATTGAAAGGGATTTCGGTTTCAAACCTGATTTCGAAAAGTCAAAATATTATCTGGAGGCCAATGACGGCGCCGGAAATACTTTTAAAGCCACGGCAAAGCCTGTTCTTATAGGAACGGCTGTTGTGGGTGCTACCACCATGATCTTCTCACTTGTACTGGTGATCCAGCATACCCTGCATATTCAACCGGAACAGATACTCAATCTGCTGAATCCATATTCAATCCTTGGATTCCTCCTTGGTGGTGCGGTGATCTATTGGTTTACGGGCGCCTCCATCCAGGCGGTTACCACAGGAGCTGCCCGTGCAACTGAATATATCAGGGAAAACATTAACCTTGATCCCAATGCTGAAAAGAAAGCCGATGTGAACAAATCAAAGGCTGTGGTCAGGATATGTACTTTATATGCCCAGAAAGGGATGTGGAATATCTTTATCGCTATCTTCTCTTTTGCTCTTGCATTTGCATTTCTTGCAGCCCCATCAGGTTTTGAGTCCGGGATGGCAGAAGCGGATGCACTGAGCTCGGCAGCCCCTGTATCCCTCTTTATCAGTTACCTGATCTCCATTGCATTTTTTGGCCTGTTTCAGGCGATCTTTATGGCCAATGCCGGCGGTGCATGGGACAATGCCAAAAAAGTTGTTGAAGTGGATATGCAGGAAAAAGGCAC
>DAOVZP010000176.1 GCA_030635045.1 Bacteroidota bacterium
ACAGTAAAACCTAAAGCCTAATGTTTAAGAAGAAGAAAACCTGGATCATCATTGTTGTAATCCTCCTGGTGATCCTGATCATTTTTGCGGTTAATAAAGGCAATTCAGGCCGTGGCCTGGCAGTTTCGGTTGAAGAAACAATATTTGGAAGCATTATTGAGACTGTTTCAGCCAATGGAAAGATACAGCCGGCACAGGATGTCATGATCAGCCCCTATATTTCAGGAGAAGTTGTCGGATTGTTTGTGAAGGAGGGAGATGAGGTAGAAAAGGGCGACCTGCTTGCAAAGATCGACCCCGAGATCTATATTTCGGCTTTTGAACGCGCTGAGGCTAATTTGAATTCCCAGCTGGCAAACCTGGCGAATGCAAAAGCCCGGCAGGCCCAGACAGAAGCGCAATTCCAAAATGCAAAAGTGTCCTATGAAAGGAATAAGTCCCTCTGGGAGCAAAATGTTATCTCTCAATCAGAATATGATGCATCCACGGCGTCCTATGAGGTAGCTAAAGCAGAGGTTGATGCTGCAAAGCAAACGGTTGTGAGTGCCGGATACAGTATAAAAAGTGCTGAGGCCAGCTTGCGTGAAGCAAATGATAACCTTCAGAAAACAACCGTTTCCGCTCCGAATGCGGGAACTGTGTCAAAGCTGAATATTGAGAAAGGCGAAAGGGTGACAGGTGCCTCACAGTTTTCGGCCGGTACAGAGATCATGCGCATTGCCAACCTGCTGAATATGGAGGTAAATGTAGAGGTGAATGAAAATGATATCGTGAGGGTTTCACTGTTTGACACCTGCACAATTGAAGTGGATGCCTACCTTAATGAAGAATTCATGGGGGTTGTTACTGAGATCGCTACTTCAGCCAATACGATCGGTGTGAGTGCCGAGCAGGTTACAAATTTTGATGTGAAGATCATGATCCTTCCTGAATCATATGCAAACCTGGTTCCGGATGATAACCCTAGTTTTTCACCATTACGTCCGGGAATGTCTGCAACAGTGGAGATCCAGACCGAATATGTCAAAGATGTGCTGATCATACCGATTGGAGCGGTAACAACCAGATCAGATACTACAGATGCTAAAAGCGAAATGAATAACAATACAGAAGAAGGCGAAAAGGATAAGAAGAAAGATTTTGTCGAAGTTGTATTTGTTTATGATGATGGTTTCGCAAAAATGCTGGAGGTTGAAATTGGCATACAGGATAATACCAATATCGAGATAAAGAGCGGGCTTGAGGATGGGCAACTTGTCGTAACAGGCCCATACAGCCTTATTTCAAAAACCCTCAAAGAAGGGGATGAGCTAAAAAAGACTGAAAGAAAAGACCTCTTTAAAGAAGATTAAGCGTATTTCGCGTATTCAAACTACCTTTTTATGTCGCTGATATTGAATATTGAAACGGCTACACAACATTGCTCTGTTGGCGTTTCCCGGCACGGTAAGATGTTGGCGATCAGGGAAAGCTCAGAGAAAAATATCCACGCTTCCAAAGTAACTGTTTTTACGCAAGAGGTTTGCAGCCAGGCAAATATCAGCATGAAAGACCTGGATGCAGTTGCCGTTAGCATGGGCCCCGGCTCATATACAGGCTTGCGCATTGGTGTGTCGACCGCCAAAGGTTTTTGTTATGCGCTGGACATTCCACTGATCGCTGTTCCAACCCTGCAATCAATGGCATTGGGTGCTATGTCGGCTACAGATGATAAAAATGCCCTTTTATGTCCTATGATCGATGCCCGCAGAATGGAAGTATATACGGCCCTTTTTGATTATAATAACAGTGAGGTGAGAAAAACAGAAGCCTTGATCATCGACGAAAGCTCTTTTGATAAGGAGCTTGCAGACAACTCCATTTATTATTTTGGCGATGGCGCCGATAAGTGCAGGGCAGTGCTTGATCCCAAAGGGATGCATTTTCTTGAAGCGATCCACCCTTCTGCTTCGGGTATGGCGATCATTGCAGATAAGAAATTCAATTCAGGGGAATTTGAAAACCTGGCCTACTTCGAGCCCTATTACCTGAAGGATTTTATTGCCGGAAAACCAAAAGTTAAAGGACTGCGATGAAATCAGATAGCAGAAATCTGAAATCTGAAATCTGAAATGAATTCTGAATTCTGGTATCTGAGTTCTGATATCTGATTTCAAAACCACTTTTTCCTAAGCCACAATGCCACATTCACAAGCCCAATGAGTACCGGTACTTCAACCAGCGGGCCGATGACCGTTGCAAAGGCTTCCTGAGAGCTAATTCCGAATACCATGATAGCCACTGCTATAGCCAGCTCAAAGTTGTTCGATGCTGCTGTGAATGCGATGGATGTTGTTTTGGAGTAATCCGCTCCGATCTTTTTTCCCATAAAGAATGAAACCAGGAACATGATCACAAAATATATGATCAGGGGAATGGCTATGCGTACCACATCAAATGGCAATGTGATGATATTATCTCCCTGATACGAGAACATCACAATAATTGTAAACAGCAAAGCTATCAGGGTGATGGGGCTGATCACAGGAACAAACTTATTGTGATACCACTCTTTGCTTTTTATCCTGATCAGGATGAACCTCGTGAAAAAACCTGCAATAAAGGGAATGCCCAGATATATGAAAACACTCTTTGCAATAATGGCGATAGTTATGGGTACCTCTACAGATGGCAACCCGAACCAGGTGGGAAGGATAGTGATAAAGATCCAGGCAAACAATGAAAAAAATAAGATCTGGAAGATGGAGTTGAACGCCACCAGCCCTGCGGCATATTCAGTGCTGCCCTCAGCTAATTCATTCCATACGATTACCATGGCGATGCAGCGGGCAAGGCCGATCAGGATCAGCCCGTACATATAACCCGGATAATCATGCAGGAAAATGATGGCCAGCAAAAACATCAACATCGGCCCGATGACCCAGTTCTGGACCAGGGAAAGCCCCAGTATCCTGAAATTGGAAAAGACCCTGGGCAGTTCTTCATACCTGACCTTGGCAAGAGGTGGGTACATCATCAGGATCAAGCCGATGGCAATGGGGATATTGGTGCCACCACTCTCCATTCCTGCCCAGAAATCTTTGATGCCGGGGAAAAGATATCCCCACATCACCCCAACAAACATGGCCAGGAAGATCCAGATGGTGAGGAATCGATCGAGGAAGGACAATCTTTTCTTATTCATATGGTAAAACTATACCTGGTCTGTGAATTTTATTGAGAATTACCTTTGAGCATACCTATGGTTTTCGGCCAATAACAGTGATACTGTAAATCCCGGTATCGGAAGAATTGAAAACTGCTAATTCATTCTTTCCCATATAATTACTTAAGATTGAATCAGGGATAATGATCTTTTTTTCCTTTTTGATCTCAACATTTTCAAAGCCTTGTTTTCGAATATGGTTGATGTAATCATGTTTATTAATTGCTCCGGCAACACAACCGGCATACATCTCGGCATCGTTTTTCAGGGATTCCGGTAAATCACCTGTAATGACTATGTCGGAAACGCAAAATCGCCCGTTTTTCTTTAACACACGAAAGATCTCTTCAAATGCCTGCCTTTTATCGGGCACCAGGTTTAAAACGCAGTTACTGATAACCACATCAATTATATTATCCGGGATTTGCATGTTTTCTATATCGCTTTCAATGAACTCAACATTATCAAATCCCAGGTTCTTAGCATTTTCCCGAGCTTTTTGCAACATGTTATGAGCAAAGTCAATTCCGAGAACCCTGCCTTTTTCTCCTACAAGGGCACGGGCTACAAAACAATCATTGCCTGCCCCCGATCCAAGGTCAAGTACTGTCTGGCCTTCTTTTATTCCTGCAAATTCAGTCGGAAGACCGCATCCAAGGCTTAAATCAGCATCAGAATAATAACCATCAAGATGACTGTAATCACTGCTGAACATAGTATAATCAACGCTTTCGCAGCATGAATTCTCTCCACAACAGGAAGAATTATTGTCTTCTTTGCTTTTTATAGCGATCTGATCATACTTCGTACGGACAATATCTTTGATATCTTTTTTCTTAATTTTCATGTTATTATGAATCTTTGAATTTATATTTATTATAATGTTTGATAAAAATCAGAAAACCTTTCCCTGATCTCATCCCGAATCTTCCGGTAAACCGGCAATACTTCTTCATCGGTTCCCCTGGCATTGGCCGGGTCTTCAAAGCCAATGTGCAGGCGGTGTTTCACATCACCGGTAAAAACCGGACACCTTTCTTTTGCATCATCACATACCGTGATGACATAATCGAAATCAGCACCGGCATAAATGTCAACATGGTTGGGCTTGTTTCCCCTCATATCGATACCAAGTTCATTCATCACGATAACTGTTCTTGGGTTTATTTCTTTTTCAGGATGTGTGCCGGCCGAAAAAACCTCAAGTGTTGCGTCGAACGACCTGAGAAAGCCTTCCGCCATCTGGCTTCTACAGGAATTCCCGGTGCAAAGAATGAGGATTTTCATTTGTTTCCTGTTAAATTGCTCCATAGATCATTCCCGAAATCGTTGCCATGATGATTACAAGGATGATATAGTACAACGTCTTTTTATTTCCGATCACAGATCGGATAACCAGCATGTTGGGAAGGGATAAAGCCGGGCCGGCAAGCAAGAGTGTCAAGGCTGGCCCTTTCCCCATGCCATTGGCCAGCAATCCTTGTATGATAGGTATCTCTGTAAGGGTAGCGAAGTACATGAAAGCACCAAATATGGATGCAAAGAAATTCGCCATGATGGAATTTCCTCCAAGCAGGGAAGAAATGTAATGCTCAGGAATGATCCCTTTGCCTTCCGGCCCCCCGAGAAGAAAACCGGCAATCAAAACCCCTGCTGCCAATAAAGG
>DAOVZP010000348.1 GCA_030635045.1 Bacteroidota bacterium
GACGGTTGACGGTTGACGGTTGACAGTTGACAGTTGACGGTTGACAGTTGACCCTCCTACGCTTCGCTTCGGAGGGCAGGCGGTTGACGGTAGGCGGTTGACGGTAGGCAGTAGGAGGCCCGGCCTTTTTCCTTTTTCCCTTTTCCCTTTTCCTTTTCCCTTTTCCTTTTTCCTTATTCACTCTTTATCGCTTCCACCGGATTCATCAATGCAGCTTTAACTGCCTGAAAACTGATGGTAATCCACGCTATCAGGATTGAAAGCAGAAAGGCATAAATGAATATATCTGCACTCAGGCGGGTCGTATATGAATAGTTTGTCAGCCATTCTTTCAGTAAGTACCACGCAAGGGGGATGGCAATTATATTGGCTATGATCACCAGCCTGGCAAAATCCTTCGACATCATCATTACAATGGTTCCAACCGGTGCCCCAAAGGTTTTGCGTATGCCGATCTCCCTGGTCCGTTGTTCTGCCATGAATGAGGCCAGTCCGAGCAATCCGAGGCAACTGATGAAGATGGCCAGGAAAGCAAAGTAGGTAAAGATCTTTCCGAGGCGGTTTTCCGACTCATACAGCTGCTGGTATTCTTTGTCAAGGAAATCATAATTGAACGGGAAGGCAGGATTGACCCGTGTCCATACATCTTCCACATAGGCAATGGTTTCCTTTGAATTCCCCCCGGCGATTCTGATCATCATGGTTCCGGTCTCATCCGTTGATGTAAACGCCATGATAAAAGGAGAGATCTCATAGTTGAGTGGCAGAAAATGAAAATCACTCATTACACCTATTATTTTCCAGCGCATATCACCATTTGCCAGCCATTTTCCAATAGGATCTTTCATATTCATCATCTGTAGCATACTCTCATTGATGACAATCCCGTCAGAGGTATCAGTTGCATATGCCTGATCGTAAAAACGCCCATCGGTAAAATTCATATCCAATACATTATCATAGTCATAGCCTGCATATGCAAAACCAACCAGCACATCATTATCAACATCCCTGTCCTGCCAGTCAAATCCCCCGCCATTGCTTCCCATCCAGAAAGGCAAGGTGTTGGCCCTGGTTACTGCAAGAATTGAAGGTTCCTGCATCAGCTCTGCCTTCATCACATGGTAATTATCTTTTACATTACCCTCCATTTCAATATAAATAACATTTTCCATGCTAATGCCAAGATCTTTTTCCTGCATGTAATGCTGTTGCCTGATGATCACAATGGTGGCAATGATCAGGATTACCGAAAGGGTAAACTGGAAAACTACAAGGGCCTTACGGAACAATAAAGAGCCTCTGGTCCCTGAATTTGAAATTTTCAGCACCTTGATCGGATCGAAAGACGAGAGAAAAACTGCCGGATAGATTCCTGCCAGCAATCCTGTAAAGAGCCCTACACCTATCAGGATCAATAAATTGGCAGGGTTTAGCAGGTTAAAAGTAAGCTCACTGTCGGCCAGCCTGTTGAATGCTGGCATCACCAATACTACCATGATGGCAGAAAATATGATGGCAATAAAGGAAAGCAACATGGAATCGATCAGGAATTGAAAGGTGATCTTTCCCCTGTTGGCTCCAACAACTTTGCGCAATCCTATTTCCCTGGCCCGCTTGGACGAACGTGCAGTGGCCAGGTTCATAAAGTTGATGCAGGCGATCAACAGTATAAAGACTGCAATGGCAGAGAGGATATACACCTGATCGATCAGCCCCCCACCCCTGACATCATATAAATGCATTTTATCCAATGGATGAAGCCAGAGATCGATACTGGATTCATCTTCTTCATCACCCTGGGCTTCTATATGCTTGATGATCTTGTTTTCGACAGCTTCCTCAGTGATGCCATCAGCCAGTAATATATACGAGTAATAGGTATTCCAGCCATAGCTGTTCATATCCCGGCCGACCTCTTCCAGAAACATAAATGGAATGCAGAAATCGAATCGAAACGAGGAGTTCTTGCGGATATTCTCAACAACTGCCGTCACCTTAAAACTGTGGTCATTATTCAGGCGAAGAAGCTTTCCCATCGGGTCTTCTCCCGGAAAATACTTTTCAACCATTTCACGGGTAATGACAATGGAGCTAACATCATCCAGGGCTGTTTCAGGGTCTCCACTGATAAATTCAAAGTCTAATATCCTGAAAAGGCCGGGGTCAGCCATCCTGATATCTTCGTTGAAATTCTTTTCACCATAATTAACTACCGTCCCGGGCATATAATAGAACATGAAGCCATCTTCAATATCAGGGTATTGCTCAATGAGATCCCCTGCTATGGGACCCGGCATGCAGGTCGTAGTGAGCGGCCCGGAACTGTAATACTGGGTTTGCACAAGCCGGTACAACCGATCCGACTTTTCGTTGAAGCGGTCGTAGCTCAGCTCGTGCGCCACCCAAACCATGATGAGTATTGAACATGCCATTCCGATTGCAAGTCCGGCAATATTTATGAACGAATATCCTTTGTAGCGAAGTAAACTGCGAAATGCAGTGAGCAGATAGTTTTTGATCATTCTTATACCGGTTGGTTTATTTAATGACTGCCTTAAAACAAAATCGTTACAAGGGATGGGCATTGGGCGATGGGCTATGGGCGGTGGGTGGTTGGTGGTAATTTTATATCAACCATCCGTAAAATCACCCGCAAAAAGCTATATCAGATGATATAATTTAGTGCTTACCCTTTAACAACCAAAAATTTACAATTATGAGCTTCAAATTTCTTCTCATCGTTATTATGCTGATCCTGGGAGCCCTGTTCGGCTTCATCAAAGAATCGTTTTCACAGAGCACTTCATTTGAAAAGCACATAATCACTGCAAACTTCACTCAAGGCACGGAGGTGTTCGCCTGCGACA
>DAOVZP010000093.1 GCA_030635045.1 Bacteroidota bacterium
AAGCTGGCGATGGCTGCCATCATTTCTTATGTGGCTGCTAAGGGAGAGAAGCATAAGCTGAATGAGATCCTTCAAAGCTGCCTTTTACAGCTTGATGATACATCGGCCGAAGGCGGGAATGCCGGCCTTGAGGAGTTCTTCCGCACCCGCAAAATAGCCTTTAACGCAGACGCACTTCGTCAGATGGGCATATATGAGCGTTTGGAAACCCTGATCCGCATATTCTCATTAAGTACCACTCCCGACCCCTATATCATTTTCTTCCTGGATGCGGTATATGAGTATTTGATGAATAAACGCTTTATCCCTGAGGATTTTACGATATTCTGGAAAGAGAATAATCATCGCTATTCTATCGTGGTACCGGAAGGATTGGATGCCGTTAAGGTGATGACGATACACAAGGCGAAAGGGCTAGAATTTCCCGTGGTGATCTATCCGTTTGCCAATGACAAGGTGGATGTCAGGAGAGAGCAAAAATGGGTGCATATTGATGATGAAAGGATACCGGGCTTAAAGACAGCATTGCTTCCGGTACTCAAAAACCTTGAAAATACCAGGTATGCAGACATTTATACCAAAGAATGGGAAAAAACACAGCTCGACCTCCTGAACATATTTTATGTAGCAACAACGAGGCCGACGGAAAGGTTGTTTATTATTTGCGATCTTCCTTCTGAGTCGGCCGGAGAGATAAAAGATATACCCGGGCTGATCAGGGCATTTTTGGAAGACCGGCAGCTCTGGGATGATCAAATGACAGAATATTCTCTTGGCGACCCGGAGCCGCTTCCGCCAAAAACGAAAAAGCCGGCATCTGTGGCACATCCTGAATTATTTATCTCGGGCAACTGGCGGAAAAACATATTGCTGAGCGGGCATGCTGCCGAATACTGGGACCTGGATGACGACTCCCGGAACCTGGAATGGGGCAACCTGGTGCATCGTATACTTTCAGGGATAAATACAGTTTCCGATCTTGGCCCGGCCATTGTTGCCGAGGTGAACACCGGCAATATCCCCGCAGGTAAAGCGCAGGAACTAAAGATGCTTTTAGAGGGGATCCTAAGCCAGGAAGAGATAAAACCATTTTTTGATGGTAACTACCGATTGAAAAATGAAGCCGGCATTCTCGGGGCAGGAGGTGCCGAATACCGTCCCGACAGGCTTATGTTTAAAAATAATAAGGCCATTGTCCTGGATTACAAGACAGGAAAAAAAGATTCTAAGCATATCAGGCAATTGGAGCAATATGCAGCACTGTTGATGGAAATGGGATATACGGAGGTTGAGAAGTACCTGTTGTATATTGAGGAAGCGTTTATATTGGAAAAAATCTGATTTTGTATGTTAACTAAAACTATATTGGAATTATGAAACAACTTACATTTTTGATATTGCTCATGACATTTGTTATGGGCTTGTTTGCACAGGAAGAAGCCAGGCTTCTGCGCTTTCCTGCCATTCACGGCGACCAGGTGGTCTTCTCTTATGCCGGCGACCTGTACACCGTAGCCAAAGATGGCGGCATTGCCAGGAAACTGACCAATGATGCCGATGGCTTTGAGATGTTTGCCCGTTTTTCCCCTGATGGCAGCAATATTGCTTTTACAGGACAATATGACGGAAATACAGAGGTGTATGTGATGCCGGCTACAGGTGGCGTGCCTTTCAGGGCAACATATACCGCTACCCTTGGCAGGGATGATATCTCAGACCGGATGGGGCCGAACAATATCGTTATGGCCTGGAAGGATAACAACAAGATCGTGTACCGCTCCAGGAAGCAGTCTTTCAATTCTTTTAAAGGACAGTTGTTCTTAGCCTTAAAAGAGGGTGGGCTGTCGGAAGAATTGCCTTTGCCGGCCGCTGGATTCTGTTCTTATTCACCTGACGGGAAGAAGCTTGCATATAACAGGGTGTTCCGCGAATTCCGTACCTGGAAGTATTATAAAGGGGGTATGGCTGATGATGTCTGGATCTATGATTTCGATGCCAGGACTATTGAGAATATCACTGATAACGAATACCAGGATATCTTCCCGATGTGGCATGCTGATAAGATCTATTACCTGTCGGACCGTGATCGCACTATGAACCTTTTTGTGTATGATACGGAAAGCGGAGATACTGAAAAACTGACCGATTATACAGAATTTGATATAAAATTCCCTTCTCTTGGCGATGAAGCCATAATCTATGAGAATGGTGGTTTTCTTTATACATATGACCTGAATACCGGTATCATCGACAAAGTGATCGTGGTCATTGCTGAAGATCTTGCATCAGGCCGGAATGAGTTAAAGGATGCAAGCAAGTCGATCATCTCTTATGCTGTTGCACCTGATGGCAAACGCGTTGTTTTCGGTGCCAGGGGAGATGTTTATACAGTGCCTGTGAAATCAGGGATCACCAGGAACCTTACCGGCTCATGCGGGGTAAATGACCGCAATGTTGAATGGTCGCCCGACGGGAAATATATATCCTACATCTCTGACGTTACGGGAGAGGATGAGATCTACCTCATAAATCAGGATGGCACAGGAGAGCCTGAACAGATCACTGATGATGGCGATACATATAAATATAACCCGATCTGGTCGCCCGACGGGAAAATGCTTTTATGGGCCGACAAGAAACTTCGGCTGCAGTATGTTGATGTGGAATCCGGCAAGGTCACTCAGGTTGAGCAGGCCGGCAGCTGGGAGATGCGGAACTATAACTGGTCGCCCGACAGCAGGTGGATCACCTATACCCTGCCTGAGAACCTTAAGGTATCAAAAATATATGTGTATAAGCTGGAGACAGGAGAAAAACAAGCCATTACTGATGATTGGTACGATTGCGGTGGTGCAACATTTAGTGATGATGGCAAGTACCTATTCTTCACTTCTAACCGCGACTTTAACCCGATATACAGCAATACGGAATGGAATCATGCATACCGTGATATGAGCAGCATCTATTTTGTGACATTGCAAAAGGACACTCCGAATCCTTTCGAGCCCGAAAACGATGAAGTGGAAATAAAATCTGATGATGAAGGTGAGGAGAAAGATGAAAAGAAGGATGAAAAGAAAGGAGAGGATGATAATGGCAATGTTGAGATCGACTTTGACGGTATCATTGACAGGATCATCGACCTGCCCATTGGTGCCGGCAATTACTGGAACATATATCCCATTGGGGAGAAAGTATATTACAGCTTCTTAAAATCAGGTGGTGATGGACGCGAAACCAAGATGTACGACCTGAAAAAGAAAAAGGAAACATCACTGGGTAATCTCGGATCCTTTGTCATTACTGCCGATAAAAAGAAGGCCCTGGTTTCACAAAAGGGTAAATGGGCAGTGATCGACCTTCCTTCTTCCAAGCCTAAGATCGATAAGTTCATCGACCTGTCGGATGTGAAAATGTGGGTAGACCTGCGTGCTGAGTGGAACCAGATCTACAAAGAGGCATGGCGCCAGATGCGCGACTTTTTCTATGCACCGAATATGCATGGCAATGACTGGCAGGCAGTATATGAGAAATATGCAGTTCTTCTCCCTTATGTGAATAACAGGAACGACCTGAACTATATCATTGGTGAGATGATCGGAGAGATCAATATAGGACATTCCTACATCAGCGGTGGCGACAAGCCGGATCCTGAAAGGATAAAAACCGGCCTGCTCGGTGCTAAGCTAAGCCGTGACAAATCAGGTTATTACCGGATCGATAAGATTCTCGACGGAGAGAATTGGGTAGCCGGTACACGTTCTCCGCTCACTGAAGTGGGGGTCGATGTGAATGAAGGTGACTATATCATCGCGGTGAATGGTGTTTCTACTGCCGATATGGTGGATATCTATGCTTCCCTGCTTGGCAAAGGTGGTAAGCAGGTGGAATTGACGGTCAATGCTGAGCCCGGGGAAAACGGGGTCCGTACAGTGATCGTGAAGCCCATTACCGATGAATCAGGATTGTATTACTTTACCTGGGTGCGTGAAAATATCCGTAAAGTGAGTGAAGCCACCAACGGAGAGGTTGGTTATATCCACATCCCGGACATGAGCGCACAGGGACTTAATGAGTTTGTGAAGTATTTCTACCCGCAGCTGACCAAAAAAGGTCTGATCATCGATGACCGTGGCAATGGTGGCGGAAATGTTTCCCCTATGATCATTGAAAGGCTGCAGCGTGAGCTTGTGCTGATGTCGATGTCGAGGAATACAACACCCGGTACCAGGCCTGCACAGGTATTCGTTGGACCAAAGATCATGCTGATCGATAATTACTCAGCTTCCGACGGCGACCTTTTCCCATACCAGTTCAAGGCACTCGAGCTTGGTACCATCATTGGTGTCCGCACCTGGGGTGGGGTAGTAGGCATCCGGGGCCCGATACCGTTTGTTGACGGAGGTACACTTTACCGTCCGGAGTTCGCCCCCTATGGCATCAATGGTGAAGGCTGGGTGATCGAAGGCATTGGCGTAGAACCACATATCCGGGTTGATAACGACCCTGCAAAGGAATATGCCGGCGAGGATGAACAACTTAACAAGGCCATTGAGGTCATCCTGGAGCAAATGGAAACTTATGATTATAAGAACCAGCTGCCGATACCGCCGTATCCGGATAAAACCAAGTAAGTTTTGAGTGTTGAGTGTTGGGTGTTGGGTTGGTTGAACTGGTTGAACTGGTTGAATTGGTTGAATTAGTTGAACTGGTTGTGCTTCTACAGTTGGTTTAATGAATAAATGGCTACATGGTTACATGATAAATGGTTAAATGGTTAAATGGTTAAATGGTTGAACTGGTTGAACTGGTAGTGAAACAACTTTTAACTGGAAACTGAAAACTAATAACTAACTCAACACCCAACACTCAAAACTCAAAACTTTCCCTATCTTTATGATACCATGCGTCTCAAAATACCAGATTTCTTAATTATTGTGCTTTTTTTTGGTTTTACCTGCCAATCCCAGACCATCATTCCCGGTGGATATGTTTCGGGGACGTGGGATGAGGCGGGGAGCCCGTATCATATTATGGACACTGTCATAGTTCATAAAGACTCCTTACTTGTAATTGAAAAGGGAGTCTGGATTGAGTTCTTTGATACTTCATCTTTGATTATACATGGTAATTTCATTGCTAATGGAGAAGAAGAAGAATATATTGACTTCATATTAAGTAACCTGTCAACAGAATTTCATATTACTGAGAATCAATTTGCAACTGATACAATAAGTTTTAAGTATTGTACTTTTCAAGGCGGATCGAATATAGGTGAGGAGAATGATTACGGAGGGATAGTATATGTTGATTCTAGAAGCAAGGTTCGATTTAATAATTGTTGGTTCACGAATAGTGTTGCTAAGAAAAAGGGAGGTGCAATGTACCTGAATAACTCAGGTATTGAAATTAAAAACTCGTATTTCTTCGCAAATCAAGTTTTAGATACCGCCTTTACTAAAGGTGGGGCTATTTATATGAATAATTCTAATCCTACATTAATTGGAAATGATTTTCGGATAAATATGAGTATTAATGGTGGGGCAATTTATTGTGCAAGATCCTCACCAATAATATATGACTGCTTTTTTCATGGTAGTAATGCTGAAGGCGGGGGTGGAGCTATTGTCTTCCATGATTCTGGTCATGTATTACTTGAAAATTGTGAATTTGTTTCCAATAGTGCTGATGGTAGCGGTGGAGCAATTGCCATACTCGAGGGTATAACTGCTCAAATTATTGATTGTGTATTTAAGTATAATTATGTTGAATCAGAAGATTTTCTGGCTGATGGCGGCGCTATTTTTATTACCCCCTATGATAATGAAGTAAATATCCTTAATTGTGAATTCAAAGGTAACGATGCTGAAGATTATGGAGGTGCAATATACACAGGATCAAATACCAGGGTTATTAGCAGTCTGTTATATTCTAACAGTGCATCGGGCATAAATGGCGGTGGAGGAGCTGTTACGACTGTGCAGAATGAAATGTTGCTGCTCAATTGTACGTTTCATTCTAATGAGGCATCTTCAGGGACAAGTATCTTCTGTGAAGATGCAGATCTTACCATGATAAATTCTATTTTATGGGATGATATGGTTCAAAGCCAGCCTAAGATATTCTTGTCTACTTTTGAAAGCCCTCCGGCTTTATTCGTTGATCACAGCAATATTGAAGGTGGTTTGAATTCTATCAGTGGCACAGGAGCATATGTAGTTAAATGGGCCGGTGGGAATCTTGATGCGGATCCACATTTCATGCTACCGGGGACACATTTTACCCTTGCCTGGAACTCCCCCTGCATCAATGCCGGGCGGTCAGATACCCTTCAGTTTTTTATTCCCGCTGAGGACCTTGCCGGTAATCCCCGGCTTAGTGGTGGCGAAATAGATATGGGCTGTTATGAATACCAGGGGCCGATTAGCATCCCTGAAAAAGTTAAGAATGAGGATTTTGTGGTTTATCCCAATCCGGCAAAAGATCATATCTACATCAGCTCCGGCCTTGAATTTGATGGAAGGCTTACCATCAGTGACCTGTCAGGACGAAAAGTTGTGGATAGAGAAGTGAATATTTCAAAAGACAGCCCGGTAAGACAAGCTATATTCGGCCTGCCATCGGGATTTTATATGCTTGTCTTGGTTTCAAACGATCTTATATTCTTCCAAAAGCTCATTATCA
>DAOVZP010000027.1 GCA_030635045.1 Bacteroidota bacterium
AGGAATTGCCAGAACTTGCCATCCACAACAAAGTCAGCCAGGTAACCGACTGCACCGGCATCGGCCAGAGGATACATTCCCATTGCTCCGGCTACCAATGGCACATTGTCAACAATAGCAGAAAGCAGGCCTATGATAATGTTGATTGCATAAATATCGTGAAGATTTTCATCCAGTACTTTAGCTAACACATCCAAATGCCCCATCGACTGTAATGCCGCCACGGCCGTAAGAATTCCAAGGAAAAAGAAGATCGTTGGTATATCAACTTTCCTAAGTATAGAAATAACAGTGAGTTGTCTTTTATCTTCTAATGGCTTGTTTCGATGCAATATTTCAGTTGTCAGCCAGATCACTCCCAGGCCAAACAACATCCCCATATATGGAGGAAGGTGTGTAACAGTTTTGAAAACAGGAACAAACAACAAGGCCGCTACGCCCATTATCAGAAGCAGCTTCCTTTCAAAAGCACTTACAAATTCCCTTGTTTCCCCATTATCAAGCACCGGCCTTTGTACATCACCTTTTACGGTAAATGTTACAATAACCAGTGGCACTATCATGGTCACCATACTTGGAAGAAAAACATACACAATAATATTGGCTGTGGTAACCTGTCCACCGATCCAAAGCATAATGGTTGTTACATCTCCGATGGGCGACCAAGCACCCCCGGCATTGGCAGCCAGTACCACCATACTTGCAAAAAACCATCTCGTTTTTTTATCATCAATCAGCTTTCGTAACAGGGCAACCATTACAATAGTCGTTGTTAAATTATCAAGTGTAGCTGACATAAAGAATGTCAGGAAGCTAAGGATCCAGAGCAGCCTGACCTTGTTGGTAGTTTTAATGCGATCGGTTATGATCTTGAAACCCTGGTGCTGATCGACTGTTTCAACGATAGTCATGGCACCCAGCAGGAAGAAAAGTATTGAAGCAATTTCAACAAGATGATGCTCAAGATCATGAACAACAAAATGTGAGACAGAGATTTCTGTTGCGCTTTCCCAGATTCTGTCGAACCTGACATGATCAACGGCAGGATAAATAAACGTCATTACATCATGACTTATATCTTGCACCGCTCGCCAGGCCGGACTCAGATCCAGCCCCAGAATGCCGGTTGAATTTAAAGCATATAATCCCCAAAGTACTGTACCGGTTAACAAAGCTGAAGCAGCTTTGTCGACTTTTATCGGATGCTCCAGAGCAATCGCGGTGTACCCGAGGACAAAAATGACAACCATTAAAATAAACATAGCTTCTGTATTATAATTTATGGCAGCAAAAATATAAATATTTTAAGACTACTAAGCATATATCTCTTATTTAGAAATCTATATAAATAACTTTATTACGGACTGTATTCCAGTTAATAAAAACTCCGTGATCAAAGTCTGCCCGGCAGAATAATAAAACAGCCGATAATCAGTTTATATTAACAGCAAAGTGTTAACAAAAGTGGCGCTTTCCCCTCTTGCAGGGATGAATATCTATCTACATTTAATGCAAATTATTTTATGATGATCATGAGCTTTTTATTACAGGTACAGAATGCGGCAGGCACTGCCGATCTTGAACCAACAGAGATTTCCATCTCCATTTATGAACTCGTTCTTAAAGGGGGATGGATCATGGCTATACTTGGCCTGTTTTCCATCATTGCCATTTACATCTTCATTGAACGGTTTTTCACTATCAATAAGGCTTCGCGCGAAGACCGGCATTTCATGAATAATATCCGCGATTTTATCAAGGGTGGAAAAGTAGATTCGGCACTGGCATTATGCAAAAGCAATACGAGTCCTATCTCCCGGATGATCGAGAAAGGGCTGATGCGGATCGGAAGGCCACTCAACGACATCAATGCCGCCATCGAAAATGTTGGGAAGCTGGAGGTTTCCCGCCTTGAAAAGAACGTTGCCGGGCTGGCCACCATTGCGGGTGCAGCACCGATGCTCGGTTTTCTGGGAACCGTAATTGGTATGATCATTGCATTTTATGATATGTCGATGGCCGGAAACAATATTGATATCGCCCTGCTGTCGACGGGGATCTACCAGGCCATGATCACCACCGTGGGCGGGCTGATCGTTGGGATCCTGGCTTATGTATGCTACAATATCCTGGTGGCTAAAGTAGAAAAGCTGGTTTACCTGCTTGAGGCCAGGTCAACGGAGTTCATGGACCTGCTTAACGAACCGGCAAGCTAAAAACAGGCATTATGGCTATCCAAACAAGAAATAAAAGAAAAGCAGAGTTCAGCATGGCATCCATGTCGGACCTGGTATTCCTGCTATTGATATTCTTCATGCTGACCTCCACCCTGGTCGCCCCCAATGCCATCAAGCTTCTTTTGCCCAACAGCAACAGCAAGACCATGGCCAAACAAACGGTGACCATATACATTAACGACAAGTACCAGTATTTTGTCGACGAGAACAGGGTGAGTGAACTGCAGCTGCAGGACCGTATCGACAATAAGATAGCAGGGCAGATCGACGCTTCTGTTGTGCTACGGTCAGACAAAAGTGTTCCTGTGCAATATGTAGTAAATGTGATCGATGCCGTGAACAATATCAACAAGAAATATAATACCAAGCACAAGGTAATCCTGGCTACAAAGCCAAAACGATAACAATGAGCGAAAAAAATAACCGGTTTAAAGGTGTGGTGGGAACCATTGGTTTTCACTTGCTGGCATTGCTGGCTATTTTATATTTTGCTATGTCCACCCCCCTGCCCCTGCCGGGAGAAGAAGGTGTTGAAGTAAACCTCGGCAGCAGCGACCAGGGCATGGGATATGTACAGGAACAGTCCCCTCCACCGGTGCAACAGCCACCTCCGGCCTTGCCGCCGCCACAGACAGATCCGGAACCCGAGCCCGAAGAAGACCTGATCACCCAGGATGTTGAAGACACCCCTGCCATTGAGGAGGAAGATGTTGAGGAAAAAGATGAAGAAAAGCAGGAAGAAGAAGTGATCAAACCGGAAGAAACACCCGTTGAAGAGGTGGTGCAGGAAGCCGAAGCAGAGCCGGAACCTCAGCCTGAGCCCCCGAAAGTCAATGAGAGGGCATTGTATAAAGGCAACAGCAACACCGATGGTGACGGGAGCAACCAGGGAGAGACCGGCGAACCCGGCGACCAGGGACAGCCCAATGGAACAATTGATGCTACCAACTATGAAGGTAGCGGTGGCCTTGGTGATGAGGGAGTAGGATATGACCTGGGCGGAAGAGGTGCCAAGCACCTTCCTAAGCCTGCCTATGATTCTGAGGAGCAGGGAAAAGTAGTAGTAGATATCAGAGTAGACAGGAATGGCAAGGTGGTTTCGGCTATTGCCGGAGCCAAGGGGACCACGATATCAGATCTCCGCCTGCGCAGGCTGGCAGAAGAAGCAGCCCTGCGTTCTGTATTTTCCCCCGATCCCAATGCACCTGTACGTCAAAAGGGTACTATCACCTATAACTTTATCCGCCTGAATTAAAAAAAATCCACACCCAACACCCAACACTCAACACTCAACACTCAACACTATTTTTAGCTATGGATTACCGGCAAACACTGGATTTTATGTACAGCCAGCTACCTATGTTCCAACGCATAGGGCCGGCAGCCTATAAAGCCGATCTGTCCAACACTATTGAATTATGTAAACTGCTGGGCAATCCTGAAAATGCCTTCAGATCGGTACATGTGGCCGGAACAAATGGTAAGGGATCCGTATCGCATATGATAGCTTCCGTTTTGCAGGAAGCAGGATATAAAACAGGCCTATACACCTCCCCCCACCTGAAAGACTTCCGGGAAAGGATACGGATCAACGGAGCGATGATACCTGAAGAAAAGGTAGTGGATTTCATTTCTGCGCATAAGCAAGGGTTCACCGGGATCGGATTGTCATTCTTCGAAATGACTGTCGGGATGGCCTTTGACTATTTCAGCAAAGAAAAGGTCGACATCGCTGTAGTTGAAACAGGGATGGGTGGCCGGCTGGATTCAACGAATGTACTAACGCCCCTGCTTTCCGTGATCACAAATATTGGTTATGATCATACCCAGTTCCTGGGGGATACCCTGAAAAAGATCGCCGGGGAGAAGGCGGCCATTATCAAATCCGGCATTCCCGCTATTATTGGAGAAACGCAGGAGGAAGTAAAAGACGTTTTTATTGATCGTGCAAAAAAGATAGGAAGCCCGCTCAGCTTTGCCGACCAGGGCAATTATCCGGGAATCGAGCCCTGTTTAGCCGGTGACTGGCAAAAGAGAAACCTTAAAACTGCGCTGGCAGCGATTATTGCACTCAGCAAGGCCAGATTTAATATCAGTGAAGATCAGATCAGATCCGGAATAGAAAACACGCTAAGCAATACCGGCCTTCTCGGCCGCTGGCAGATCCTGCAAAATAAACCACTTGCAATTTGCGACATCGGCCATAACAGGGATGGAGTCAGGGAGGTGCTTAAGATGATCGATCAAACCCCGCATCAAACTCTTCATTTTGTTTTAGGCCTGGTTGCCGACAAAAATGCGGAAGCTGTGCTTGAATTACTCCCTGAGTCAGCCACGTATTACTTCTGCAAAGCTGATATCCCCCGGGGAATGGATGTTCATGAACTGAAAGAACAAGCAAGCAAATATCACCTAAGCGGCAAATCCTACAAGAGTGTTAAAGAAGCTTATCAGGCAGCACTCGGCAATGCAAACGAAAGTGATCTTGTATTTGTAGGTGGAAGCACCTTTGTAGTAGCGGAAATTCTTTGAAATCAGAAATCAGATACCAGAACTACGAATTCTGAATTAATTTCTGATTTCTGATATCTGATTTCTGCTATCTGATTTCACCCACCCGATATCATATGAAGTATATTCACCTCATCCCCATCCCTGACCGGGGCTTCAGCACGCTCATCTTTCCTGACCAGCGCCCCGTTGATCTTGGTGACCAGTAATTTGAAAGTAAAATTCTTTATCTGGATCAATTCAGCAAGGCTGATCTCATCCTTATCTATGCTTTCTTTGCGATTATTCAGTAAGATCTCCATTTCAGTCGTCATTAAGCAATATCTCCAGCACCAGGTTGGCCTGCATATTGGCTACGACTGCCACCCTGGGGCCTAATGGCGGTTCGCTGTCGGATACCTCTGTTTCACCATCACCAACAATAAACAATTTCTCCAGCCTTTTTGTTGTGATACCTTCATTATTACCGTATCCTGCCAGTCCCTGCCCGGAGATAATATATTTCTCAGGCATATCGGCAAGCACGGTTTCTATGATCATCTGCTTTGCAGTATCAATATCGAAAGCTTCTACGATCACATCACAGTCAGCGAAAAGCTCCAGTATTGTAGAAGGATCCAGGCTGATAACATGCGTTTCAACAGAAACCGAATCATCTATCTCCCGGATGTTATCCCTCAATGCATTTGCTTTGAACATCCCAAGCTGATCACGGAAAAAGTATTGCCTGTTCAGGTTTGATGGCTTCACCTTATCATAGTCAGCAAGCACGAGCCTTCCAATGCCCGTCCTGGCCAGTGCAATGGCACAGTTGGACCCCAACCCGCCACAGCCGGCGATGCCGACGGTCTTATTTTTTAACCGTTGCCGTATTTCTTCAATAGTCATGATACTATGCAAAGATAGTGTTTTGTCAATGAAACTGTTGAATTGGTTGAATTAGTTCAACCAATATTTACCACTCAAAACTCAAAATTAAAAACTTTATAACCACAAAGGACACCAAGGATTTCACAAAGGAACCACAAAGAATCCCCTAATTAACCAATTCAACTAATTCAACCAATTCAACTAGTATAACTAGTTTAACTAATTTATACCCTTTCTAAACTACCTGTAACCAAGTATAACTTAAGGTATTATCCAACATTACCCGATATGCATCCGTTTGCATATCAACTTTATAGAAACAGTTTTACTTCAGGTAATGAGTTTTAATTAATATTTTTGTTTTCTCTTGTACAAATCAATAAAACAGCACATAATATGAATATTGAGGAAATGAAGAACGCCCACAAAACGCTGAAAAAGTGGTCGTACGAATGGAAACCCCTCCAAAGGGGATATACCGACAAGACATTGTATATCAATGTTTCTGACAATGAAATAAAAGAAAAGGCTGTTCCCGCTGAGATGAAAGAGAAATTCATCGGTGGTAAAGGCTATGGCCTCAGGCTTTTATGGGACGGGACAAAGCCCGACACAAAATGGAACGACCCGGAAAACGAGATCAACATCTCCTCCGGCCCCATCGGCGGGATCACCCAGTATTCAGGGGCGGGAAAATCCATCTGTGTTTCCATCTCCCCGCAAACCGACATTCCCATCGACAGCAATGTTGGTGGTTTCTTTGGCCCTTTCCTGAAGTTTTCGGGATTTGATGCCATCGAGCTGCAGGGCAAAGCCGAAAAAGATATTATGATCTATATCGATGGTGTTGACCATAGCATTGAGATCTTTGAGGCTCCATTGGAACCTATGGACAGCCATGAGCTGGTTGAAGTCCTCACTGAGATGTATGCCGTTGATGACAAAGACAAGAAAAACATTGCCGTGATATCCACGGGCGCTGCTGCAGGACACTCGCTCATAGGAATGCTCAATTTTAGTTTCTATGATCCCAAAAGGAAGAAAGTCAGGCTGAAACAAGCCGGCCGCGGAGGTATCGGAACAGTATTCCGCGACAAGAAGATCAAGGCGATCGTTTGCCGTATTCCCGGCGTGAAAGGGAATCTGAACGATGTTAAAGACCTGCAGGCCATCATGGAACGTGGCAAGACCTTTAACAAAGAAATGCGTGAGCTGGATGACGACCAGGCCGAAATGAGGACCAAGGGCACAGCCCACCTCGTGAATATCATGAATGATTACGACCTCCTGCCCGTTCACAATTATAAATTCGGAAGCCATCCCGAAGCCGATGCCATCCATGGTGACGTATGGAAAGCACGCTTTACACAGGGTATTCCTGACGGTTGCTGGATCGGTTGTAACATGGCCTGCGCCAAAGGTGTTGATGAATACCTGGTGAGGACCGGCCCTTATGCCGGACAGAAAGTGATCGTCGACGGGCCTGAATATGAAAATGCCGGCGGCCTCGGGGCTAATTGTGGCATCTTCAACCCCGACTATGTTATCGAATCAAACTTCTACTGCGATACCTATGGCATTTGTACCATTACCTGGGGTACCCTCCTGGCCTTTATCATGGAATGCTATGAAAACGGCATTCTCAATGAGGAGCGCACCGGTGGCCTCAAGATGAACTTCGGCAATGCCGACTCAGCCATGGACCTGATACACCAGCTGGCACGCGGCGAAGGCTTTGGCCTGGTTGCCGGGCTTGGCGTACGCAAGATGAAAAAGATCTTCAGTGAAAAAGGCTGGGGCGATGCTGACTTCCTGCAAGACATAGGCATGGAAAACAAAGGCCTCGAATATTCAGAATATGTCAGTAAGGAATCCCTCGCCCAGCAGGGCGGATTCGCCATGACCAACAAAGGGCCACAGCATGACGAAGCATGGCTCATCTTCATGGATATGGTGAACAACCAGATCCCAACATTTGAAGATAAGGCAGAAGCACTTCATTATTTCCCGATGTTCCGTACATGGTTCGGACTGGTTGGCCTTTGCAAGCTTCCATGGAATGATGTGGAGCCTTCCAACAATGCCGAAACAGATGAACCCGCCAAGGTACCCGAGCATGTCGATAATTATGTAACCATCTACAGTGCTGTTACAGATAAACCCTTCAGCAAAGAGGAGATGATCCGTATGTCGGAAAGGGTATATAACTTCCAGCGCATATTTAACCTGAGAAGAGGTTATGGAATGAGAGCACATGATGCACAACCATATCGCGCAGCAGGACCGGTAACCAACGAGGAATATGAATCAAGGGCTGAACGCTACGACAATCAGCTGAAAGATCTTCTTGGCATTGATCCTGAAGGAAAGACTACCACTGAGAAAAAGGCCATTATGCGAGAGTACAGGGAAGATCAGTATGAAAAATTGCTCGATGCCGTATACCTCCGCAGGGGATGGACCAATAACGGTGTGCCAAAGATCTCTCACCTTAAAGACCTCGGCATGGATCTGCCGGAGCTGATCGAGGTGATAAAACCACATCAGGAATAGCAAAATAAGCTTTTTCAAACTTCTCAACCATAACTAAAAGCCTTTTTTATATATTTGCCCACCGATATGTTTATCTTTGCATAACGGCACGAAGATCAATAAGCACATGGGCAAAAGAGGAAAATCAAACCGTTTTAACGTTTTCTTGAATTATAAGCTATGGTTATCATCCATGAGCGGGGATGGCATTATATCGGAGGTAGTGTATACTTTACTGAACGGTATCAGGGACAAAGGCTCATTGAAGGCTGCCGCCGAAGCTGCAGGCATCAGCTATCGCAAAGCATGGGGCGACCTGAAGCAGGCAGAGTCCATGCTGGGTTATGACCTGACAGAAAAGACCCGTGGTGGGAAGAAAGGCGGACATTCGGAGCTAACACCGGCGGCCAAGAAACTTCTGGAAGCTTATGCCGCACTCCAGGAAAAGCTGGATGATGCTGTGGAAGAAGCCTACCTGGAGTTAAAAAAGAAGATGGAGAATTAATTTTTAAGCATGCCTGATGGATATAAATGGCCATATAAATTTGCTGATCGGCATCGATGACACCGATAATGCCGAAAGCCGCGGCACCGGGTTTCATGCCAGGCAGCTGGCACATGCACTCGAGGCATCGGGACATGCGAAGGTTAACGGGATCACCAGACACCAGCTTTTCGTAAACTCTGCCATCAGGTATACTTCCCAGAATAGCTCAGCCTGCATCAACATGCTTAGCGACAACATTAAAGAGACTGGTAAAATATGTGAAGATTACCTGGTCAGGCACAGTGCCCCCGGCTCTGATGCCGGCTTATGCATCGCAGCCTATGATGAGATCACAGAAGAGATAATGGATTGGGGCATGAGGGCTAAATATGAGGTTTTGAATATGCCGGGCGCTTTTGACATCGCAAACCGGTCAGGCATTTACCTGCAAGGCTTTACCGGAAACCATGAAGGAATTATCGGAGCCATGGCGGCAATAGGGCTGCATGCAACAGGCAACGATGGCAGATTTATCTGGCGCAAAGGCCGGAAAGAACTAAGAGACATAGCAGCCGGCGTTTTTACTGCAAAGGAAATAATGAATGTGCTGGAACTTGATGCAATATCATGCCTTCAGGGTGAAAGCCCTGAACAAGATGATAAAATTTATATCAATGACTGGGTACGCCCGATACTGAAAAACCATAAAGCTGTTTTAATAACTGAAAAATCCGAAAAACATGATGAATATGAGTGGAAACTTACCGCAAAGGAACTCATCCGAACAATCTCTTAGCAGGAACACTGCCCTGGTCCTGGAGATGTTTTTGCTGATGATGGCAGGGGCATTTGCCATGTTTCTGCATTACAGGTTACGGATACCATTGAATATTCCCGGTCATCATGGCCTCGAATTTATGGGCATATTTGTGTTGATCAGGTTGGGATCCAACGTACGCTATGCTGCATCGATAGCAAGCCTTGGTGTCGGGATCTTCCTGCTATTACCGGGCATGGGAGCAAGCAATCCTTTGCATAGTTTCGGATACTTGCTACCCGGACTTGTTCTGGACTCATTATACATGCTTGGCAGCAAACGCTTTCAAATGTTCCTGCTAATTAGCTTCATTGCGGGATTCGCATATATGAGCATCCCGTTAAGCAGATTTTTTGTTACGCTCATAACAGGCTTTCCCAACCCGGCCTTTATCAAGTTCGGCACAACATATACCATCCTGAGTTTCTTTTTCTTTGGTATGCTTGGCGGCTTGCTTGGATACGGAATGAACAGCGTTAAAACATCATTCAGAAAATCGGACGATGAACAGAAAACAACTGAATAGCATCATGCTTAAATACCGGTGGGTATTATTGCTGGCTGTTATTTCCACCCTTACCCTATCATGCCAAAAAGATGAGGAAAACAGCCCTCCCCTTATCCGGCTTATCAAAGAAACCGGATATATTCATTCCGATACCAATATCGCCCCGGGGAACGAGTTCCGGATCAAAGTATTGATGCAAAAAAGCGATCTTAATCTGACCAATTTCCTTATTGATGTTTATACCGATACTGTCAGTCATTACTTTGATACCGGGATGAACACT
>DAOVZP010000020.1 GCA_030635045.1 Bacteroidota bacterium
AAAAGTAAAAACCCAATTATATTCCAACCACCATAATTATATTTTTCTTATCTTTACTTTCGACCACTAGAAACCATCTTCCCCGGATCTTAAGAATATTTGTCAATACATTGGCTAACTTAATTATGTTTTTATGAAAAATGCACTTACTATTCTTTTTGTTTTGGTTTTCTTGTGTGGAGGATTTATGCATGCACAGCCTGTTAAAAGCATTAGCCTCACTTCGGGCATGGTCTGGGCTACACAAAAGTTTGATTATAAGGATATTAATTATGATTTGCCCAATGAATACCTGACAGGCTTCCATATAGGTTTTGATGTTGAATTTCTTCAGCATGAGTATTTTAGCATTCTGACAGAAATTGGGTATACACAAAAAGGGTTTAAGCTGGAAGCAGACATAACTACTCATGATTTTCCGGAAGGCGGTCTGGGAACAAAGGTGTTGAAATACCGGTTTAGTTATGTATATCTGAGTCCAATGTTTAAGGTGCGGAAAGAATTTGGAGGGTTTGTGCCCTATATTTTCATCGGCCCAAGGCTGGATTATCTCCTGGAGTATCCTACTGATGAATTCTCTGAAGAATCTGCCAAGTATTTCAATGATTTCATCTTTGGGATGACTTACGGCCTGGGCATCGAATATATGTTCGGTTCTTTTGGTGTCGGGCTGATCTTTCAGAATCAATATGATTTTACACTTGCTTATCACCATGAGATGGAAGAAGGATATGATAGCGGAGTGGATATAAAGAACAATGCTTTCATCGTCGATCTGGGGGTGAAATATTATTTTGGGAAACAGTAAAATGAGTGCCGAGTGCCGAGTGCCGAGTGCCGAGTGCTGAGTGCCGAGTGCCGAATTTTGAATTATATATTAATGCTCATCAAAAAGGCATCAGGGATCTTCGCCACCTTTCTCTTATCATAATTAAAGGCAATCAGCTTTGTACTACCGTGCATCACCTCTTCTTCATCCCGCATCACCGTGTAGTGCATAACAAAGGAAAAACTATACAAGTCTTCGATATGAATGTTAACCTTTAATTCATCTCCGCGGAATACTTCTTTCTTAAAGTAAACATGTGCCTCGCCCATAATAAGGCCGGGGCCCCCAATATCGTTTTCTGCGAACCCATGCTGCCCCAGGAAATAAAGCCGGGCATCATGGAACAACAGCAAAGCCTTGTCGTTGCCCATATGGCCCCCATAGTTAATATCGCCTATACGTACCCGGTAAGTTCCTGAATATGTTGATTTTTCTTTCATCACCATGTTGAATTTCCCGCAAAGTTAGTGTTCCTGATCATATGATGAAATCTAAGTCCGTAGCACACAATTGATTTTATATCTTTGCGTCTTCCTTGCAGGAACAATTTAACCTGCATGAAAAATTAATTCAATAACCAGGATTAACTAAAAACATTCATATCATGAAAGAATTTTTTGCAAAAGAATTTTATCACAACACTGTTGGGGACTGGGCCCTTGCCCTGGTCATTATTGTAGGTACGCTTATTGCCGCCAAGGCCCTTTATTGGGTAATAGGGCGAATTGTAAAAAAGCTTACTGCCAAAACAAAAACCAAGCTGGACGACATAATGGTTGACATGCTGGAGGAGCCGATCGTGTTGATCGTTACGATCATCGGGGTATGGTTTGCTATTGGCAGACTGAGCTTTCCTGAGAAAATCATGGAATGGATAAATAATCTATATATGGTCATGATTGTACTGACCATCACCTGGCTGCTGGCAAGGCTTATTGATGCGATCATCAAAGAGTATGTAGTTCCTATTACAAAAAAAACAAAGGGGGACTTTGATGATCAGATCATTCCCATCATACGTAAAGCCATTCGTGTTGCTATCTGGGTCATGGGTATCATCATTGCCCTGAACAATGCCGGTTACAATGTAGGTGCACTGCTTGCAGGACTGGGTATCGGCGGAATCGCCCTGGCAATGGCAGCCAAGGATACAGTAGCCAATTTCTTCGGGGGGATCACCATCTTCACCGACAAGCCATTTACCATCAATGACCGTGTGAAGATAAATGGCTTTGATGGCACTATCACTGAGATCGGCATCCGAAGCACACGCCTGAAAACACTGGAGAACAGGATCGTGACCATTCCAAACTCCAAGTTCACCGATGGAATGGTGGAGAATGTGAGCTCAGAACCCCATCGTAAAGTAGTGCTCAAACTTGGGCTTGTTTATGAAACCACTGCCAGCAAGATACAGAATGGGATGCAGGCCCTGCAAACAATCGTTGATGAGAACGAGGACCTGGAAGAAAATACCGTCATCAGCTTTAATGAATTTGGGGATTTTTCTCTAGGGATCCTGTTTATCTATTATATCAAAAAAGGTGCTGACATCATGGGAGTCCAGACAAATGTGAATATGGAGGTCAAAAAGCGCTTTGAAGAATTCGATATCGAAATGGCATTCCCGACACAAACTGTTTATACCATTGCCGAAAATTAAAAATAAATTATGAATTCAGATATCTGATATCTGATATCTGATTTCTTCTTCTTGCATTTATTTAACAAGCTTACTGAGGTTTTTCAATTTCTTTGTTTTGATCCGGATCTGGCTGCGATAAGATGATCCGGGATCCGGGCAGCCGGCCTTGTGTAATCGGGCAACACCCGGCCCCATCACAGCCAGCAATTCCCCGCTTTGGGCATCAATAACCATTCCCACAAACATGCGCTGCTGGTCAGACCACAGATAGTGGATATATGCTGTATTCTCAGCTCTCGACGAAATTGCTTTTTCAATATCTTCCTGCGTGGCAATACGGAAAGGATGTTTGTAATACTTTGATACCAGCTCTTCAGTAATACCTTCAGGATCGAGATTATCCGGCAGCAGGAGCGTTATTGATTTCAGCCTTGATGATATTTCTTTCGGGACCTTTTTTGCATAAATACCCCCTTTTGGCTTTTTCTTAGCAAGCGCTGTAAGTATACTTTCATTGAACTGCTGCAGAGCAAATACCAGGTCGCTTTCTGATAATGATAAACCGGTAAATGACAACTTGAAAATGTATTTTCCCCTGAAAAGTTGCCCCGTCATCTCCATGTCGGGGACCAGCGGATAGCTGTACAGGCCACGGTCAACCATGCGTGAATCGAAACGCTTTCCGTCTTCTGAGAGGTACAGCATAAAGGTAAAAGAAGGAAACCAGAAAACATCGTTTGAGCTTTGTTGGCCTTCCCGTGAGGGCCCGGCCGAGAAAATTACATAATCGTGGCTCTTGGATGCAATAATGGAGGCTACCCGCCTGCTTTTCATGAAGATGATACTGTCGCTGAGGGTCCAGTGTTGGCTGAATATCTCCCTGATCTTTTCATTGTACCATGCCATGTGAATGGAATCGCAATAAGTACCGGCCTCTTCCTCCATATCAAACAGGGCTACAAGCACCGGACGGTATTTTAATGCCTCAGCCTTTTTATAGTCGGCATGAAGGAACTGGGCCTGGGATTGTAAGATGATAAAAAGAAGAATTGTAATGGCAAGAAGTTTTTGCATGGGAGTGAATTATTTGGTAAAGATAGGAAAGAGTATAAAGTAATAATCGGGTACGTAATACATAAAAAAAACAGGCCTCTATGGTCAGAGGCCTGCTTAAGTGAAAATTGGGGTATATAGGCTCACGCGAATTGGCGTGAGAGATTGGTTATAACTTTATGGGGTAGGATGTTCCGTCGATGGTCACGATAGCGTCATCATCGCAGGTACCCGGGCCATAGTCAAGTTCAATGAGAGGAAGCAGGGAATGTTGTAATTCTATAATCCCGCTTTTGATCCAATAGCAGTTAAGTGAAAACTCAAGTCCCTGAATAATGGTTGCTGACAGGGTTGTGCCATTGGAAGCCACAACATTATGTGAGCCTGTTATCATATAGGTGTCGTCCCACCAGATAAATGGCGTACTGTGCCCTTCGCTCCATTCACGCATACGGTCACCGACCCACGTGATGATACCGCCATTGGGCTTGATGATCTGTCCGTCGACATGTACGGTCCATGTAGGGTTACCGGCGGTGTTCAGCCCCTGGTTGGTCAGAGTCTTGGTTCCGAGCACCTGGTGTTCATTAACGAAATAATTGTCGAGAGTGGTTGTGATCACTGTTCCTACAGCCCAGTATGGTCCGCTGTGCTGTACGTTGATCTTTCCTCTGCGCCATTTGCCATCATTGCAAAGGCAGTTGGTTGCGCCAAAGTCTATGCTTATTGTAAAGGGGAAGCTCAGCGTATCGATGGTCACGATTACGCAAGGCCCCATAAAAATGGTATCCAGTACAACGCTTTTATAGGCTTTATCCCCGTTTCGAATTGCTTCGTCAGTGATATCTGTCAGCTCACTGAACAGCTTGTCGGCGAGGGCATCATCCTTGGTTGCATCGACTTCTTTTTCATTTGTTTGCTGTGGATCAGGATCTTCATCCTTCTGGCATCCGATGTGGATCATCGTAAGCCCCGCCAGCAAAACCATTCCTAATACTAATTTCCGTGTCTTCATAAGGGTTTTGTTTTAGTTAGAGGTTTGTTAATGATAAAATACTAATTGATTAAGGGTAAAAATATCGTTCCTGAATGTTCGTGTTGCTGCCAGTCGATACGGTATCGTGTCGGGCATTCCGATCCGGAAATAGGCTCATTATTGTTGTTATAGCCAAAAGTAACCGTTGCTTTAAGATCCTCCTGGGGGTAATGGTATTGCTGTATTCCTGAACAGGGAAGCCATTGACATACCTGGCGGAAAACAATTGACTCATCAACACGTATGAAGAATTTTCGTCCGTTACGGTCTGTTCCCCACGACATGAGGTTATTTTGACCTTGTTGGTTTCCGAAACCATTTACAGCCAGTTGTAGATTACCCGGGCTGCCACTGTATACCATCATCTTATGAAGGTTCCAGTCCCTGGGGGGATTACCATTGAAGGTAATATCAATGCCAGCATTAATCCTGTAGATCACAGTGTTTATTCCACTTCCAAGTAGAGCCGGAATACCACCACTGATATTTGTAAAATCAGCCGTGCCATTGATAATCATTGTGTTGTTATTGAACACGTTGGTGACTTCATAGTTGATGAAATCCACATCAACTTTTGTGTTTTTAATCAACCAGGTGTCATTCTTTTTGATCTTAATTTGCATTTTACCGGTACGGTACCTGGTTTCCAGGCAATTCAGACCATCATAACTGAGGTAATAGATGATTTTGTTGTTCACCTCAACTACTGAATCCAGCGTTGCCCCGCAAGGAATGTCCAGCTTGTATTTGTTACCGACAAGCACCATACTTACATCAGTAAAAGCCTCATCAAAATTCCCTTCCACAGAATTATCATCCATTGACAACTGTTGAATGGGGGAAGAATCAGGTTGGATTTCTTCTGGTTCATCTTTTTTGCATGCAGTGGTTACTGCGACAGCAAGGAAGAAGATCAGTAATAGTCTGGTGATTTTCATCAATTTCATCTTCACTCGTTTTAAATAGTACACTAACTTTTTCATTTACCCTTATTTTAAAGTCAATTTTTTTTTGGTGTTACAGTCAGGGAAAGTGAATTCACTGCACATACACCGAAAAACCCAATTGCCCCTTCACTTAAGTTTGTGGTTACATTGGCAGGATCCGAAGGAAATACTCCTCCCTGCCAGCTGGTTTCCAGCAGCAACGTACGCACAAAAGCAGCATGCTCAGGGGTGAGGGAATACCTGCGCTCCAATATTATTGTGCCTGCCGGGAAATTTACCTGTTCCACGACCGGTGAAAATACCTGGCTTACATCCAGGGTGGGCAGGGTATAGAACAATAATTTCTTCCTGCACGTTTCAGGATCTTTATCCTCATAACCCGGAACCGACGACCAATCAATTTGTATTTCCCACATAGCAGGGTCCTCCGCCTCAAACGAACTGGCTACATAATCGATATGATACAAATCATTATCATCATTTTTCGTATAGGTTAACTCAGTAAATGTTTCCCCCGGGATCATATAAGCCTGGGCGCTATAAAACCTGTCATGGTAATAAATAAGCAGGGAATAATTTTTTGAAAACCGCGCCACTACAATAGTATCTGTGATATAGCGGCCGGCCTCCTCCGGGTCTTCAATGAGTGTATAAATTTCGTCTTCATTACTGATGATGACCTCGGCACCACTCAGTGGAAGAGTAACATCATTCAGGTTTGTTTTGTTATTATAAAGGTATATATATTGCACTTTATATTCATTAGTCAGTATTCCATCTACAACAATGTATTTGGTCCCATCTTCAGGAACATCCCAATCTGCCTCCTTCACGCATGCTGAGAGGAAAATAATTAAAATAATATGTATCCAGTACCTCTTCATCAAAACTTAAATTGATAATTAATAGATGGGATGATCTCTGAAACTGATAATGTTGTCGGCACCAATTCCTGTGTATGAAGATGATCAGCAGGAATAACATAATCCCCTTCCGGGTCTGATATTCTATTAAAACTCAGAAAATATGGATTGTTCCTACCATAAACATTGTACAGATTCAAGATCAGGTTATGCTTATACCTCACAGCTTCATCCTTGTTTAGTCTGAAATTTACTGAAACATCAAGCCTGTGGTATACTGGAAGCCGATCATTATTTTTTTCTCCGTAAATAGGCACCACGTACCCATTATAGTCATAGAAGCCAACAGGTGTTGTTATTGCTGCACCACTCAGTAGAATCCAATTAGCCGAAAACGACCATCGCTTTTTCGTATCATAGGCAATGAAAATGGTCAGGTTATGCGGCCTGTCCTGGAATGCACGATAAGGTGATCCATTATTGACTCCCGGAGTCTTGGCAAATATTCTTGAGTATGTATATCCTATCCACCCTGTTAATCGGCCAAAAGGCTTATGAAACATCATTTCCAATCCGTATGACCAGGCTTCCCCGGGACGGATCTCGCCTTCTATCAATGGATTATACAGCATGTTGGCATGTGGGGCATAATCTATATAATTGTAGTAATGCTTATAATATGTTTCAGCCGAGAATTTAATTTTCTTATTGATAAGGCTTGTAAAATACCCCAGCGAATATTGATCTGCTTTACGCGGCTTGATATTGGGTCCGGAAGGCACCCATACTGCCAGAGAAGTAAACGGGCTAATACTATTGTTCAGTTCATTCAGAAACTGCGTAGTCCGGCTGTAACCTGCTTTTAGCGAATGGTTTGGAGCAACCTGGTAAGTAATGTTAATCCTGGGTTCTAAGCTGACAAAGGAGGAATAAACAGCATTTTTTTCAACATCGAAAGTATCAATTACATTGTAATTGCCATCGAAGTAGTAAACAGTGGTGGGTCCGAGATCCTGCCAGAGAGAAAGTCGGAGGCCATATCTGAGCGTGATCTTACTGCCGATATTTTGCCGGTTGCCTGCATAAAAGCTATATTCCACGCAATTATAGTTTGGTATCTCCTCTGCCTCGGAATTATCGTTCAGGTTGATATTACCGGCATCAAGCGCATGAGCGCTGATGTTCATCCCCGCAGTAAAGGTATTGTTAGGGTTCAGGAACCAGGTAAAATCTGTTTTGAGCGTAATGTTCGAAATCGATGAGTTCCAGTATTCTTTGCGGTCTTCCGACAGGTATAAAAGATATTGATAGCGGGTGACATAAAATGTTGTATTTGAAAAGAGCTTTTTGTTGAATACATGGTTCCAGCGGAGTGTGCCCAATACATTATTCCATCCAATGCCATAAGTCTGGATGGAGGAATAAGTTTTCCTTTCCAGCAGGTCGTTGCCGATATAAAAAGTCCCGAACAAACGGTTTTTGTCGTTGAGCTTAAAGTTCAGCTTGGCATTCAGGTCGTAGAAGCCCACCTTGACCTCCTGGTCTTTGTAATATAGCTGTGACAGCCATTGCAAAGTTGATAACCTGCCTCCAAGGTAAAATGAACTTTTATCCCTGATGATAGGCCCTTCCACAGAAAGGGTAGAGGTATATGGGCCGATATTACCCCCAAAGCCAAACCTTTTCATATTGCCGTCCTTGGTTTTTATGTCAACCACCGACGATAAGCGGCCGCCGTATTTCACCGGGAAGTCTCCTTTATAAACTTCCATATCACTGATGGCGTCCGGAGATATCACCGAGAGAAAACCAAACAAGTGTGACGCATTATACAGGGGCACCTCATCAACCAGAATGAGGTTCTGGTCGCTACCGCCCCCACGTACAAAGAACAGAGAAGATCCATCCCCGAATGATTCAATACCGGGAACTACCTGCAACGATTTGATAATGTCTTTATCCCCGGTAATACCCGGAAGCTTTGCCAGCGTTTTACTGCTGAAGCGAAATTCGCTGATCTGCTCATTCAAGAACAAGGGCTTATCCGTTCTGCCGATGATCTCAACCTCTTTCATGGTCATGAGGCTTTCCTTCATCTCAGGGCTTAGCTTTTTATCCCTGTCGAGCAATACGGTCATCTCAACAGCTTCGTACCCGATAAATGAGAAAACCATTTGATGCACTCCTGCCGGCAAGGTGAGGGAATAAAAACCATAGGCATTGGTGGCTGTGCCCTCGTAACTTTCTTTTTCATAAACATGTGCCCCGATAAGCACTTCTCCTGACGCCCTGTCTTTCAGGTATCCTGAAATAGTGAAAAGTTTGCCACTGGCCAGATCTGCCTGATAATCCTGTTCAGGATCAAAGCCGGGCTTTCTGAGCACAATATGGTTTTCCACCAGGTCATATTTGATCCCGTTTTTCCGGAATACCTTTTTAAGGATATACTTAATGGATTTGTCCTGTGCATTGATGCTGACAGGAAGGGATATGGGTATGGTTTGGGGGCTGTAGGAGAAATATACGCCGCCCTTTTCCTCAATTTCACGGATAACATCTTCCAGTGGGGCATTATCAGCTTCAATGGTGATCTTCCGTGAAAGGTCCTGGGAATAAATAAATACGGTGGAAAGGAGTAATACCGCAATGGAAAGCACGATACTTTTCACATATGTATGACCCGCTATGGACAAAATACTATTTATTGACATTCTTTACCCGAAAGTTCTATCCTGTCGCCGTTTGGCCGGGCTGTAATGTCAATGGTCGACTGCAGGACAAGCAGCACGGCTTCCAGCGACTGACCTTCAAAGGTAGCAGTTATACGGCAATTGTTTATTTCCGGGGTCAATACAATAATATCTTTGTTGTATACCTTTTTAAGAACGTTAATAATTTCGAAGAGAGGAGTATCGTTGAAACGAAGTGTTTTTGTTTTCCAGGCAAGCAGATTAAGATCCATATTCTCCTGTACCAATATTTTATCAGATTGCCTGAGTACAACGGCCTTTTCACCTGGTTCGAGCAGTATTTCCTTATTATTATAATTTAGTTCAACACTTCCAGATATTAATGTAACCACCATTGTATTTTCATCAGTTTGGGTATTTACGTAAAATGATGTACCAAGCACCCTGATCTGCATTTCGTCCGCATTTATTACAAATGCCTTTTCTTCAATATGGGTTACATCGAAAAAAGCCTCACCCTCCAATGAAACAATCCTATCCTTTCCTTTAAAGTAAGAGGGATAATACAGAACAGATCCCGTATTCAGAGTAACTTGTGTTCCGTCAGGGAGTGTGGATTCTAGTAACCGGCCATGGGCAAAAAGAGTGTTTTGGGTGGGTTGCATGAATACCAGGAAATATATCAATGTAGGGATAACCAGCAACAAGACTATGGCAGCAGCAGCACCGATGAAATATCTGTACGATCTATTTTCAAGCTTCCTTGTAACAGGAACTTCGGTAGTATCTAAACTGGCATACATGGCTTTCCACTCTTCATCAAGATCTACTACCTGTTCCACAATATGTGCATACTGCAGAAACCAGGTTTTGCGCATTTCCATGAACACATTTAAGTTTGCAGAGTTAACTTGAAGCCATAAAAGCAACTCTGAAACCTCATTTTTTGTGGTTTCTCCTGAAAGATATCGCGTGATAAGAGTTTCGTAATATGCGTGGTCTTCTTTCATTGCTGCTATCTATTATACACACAAACCCACCTTTACCCTAATGCAATTACCAGGATTTCTATGATGACCCACATCTTCAGATGATGGTTTTGGTTTTGTTTAGTAAGTTGTAAGTCCTTAAAATGTTGCCTTATATATTTAATTTTAAAAGTTTTACGCATAATTAACAAAAAAGTTCTGAAAATTATATTTTTTATTATCTGTTATAGAATTCGGCCAATCTGCTGCGCATGGTTCTTAATGCTTTCGACATTTGTGCTTCAACAGTTTTCACTGATATGTTGAGCTCTGTGGCGATCTCGTGGTATTTTTTGTTTTCCATCCTGTTCAGGAGAAAGATCTCCCTGCATTTATCAGGCAGGTCATTGGTTGCTTCTTCGATGCGTACTTTCAGCTCTTCTGCCACCAGGTGATCATGTTCTACATAGTTATGACTACTATCGAGACCCTCGAATTCAAGAATACTGCGATCGAATTTCTTATGGTCACGAAGGTAATTCAGACAACGATTCCTAACTGTGGTTCCAAGGTAAGATTTCGGTGAGCGATCAAGCTCAATGGTATTTCTTTTTTCCCAGAGGTTGACAAATGCCTCCTGTACGATCTCCC
>DAOVZP010000190.1 GCA_030635045.1 Bacteroidota bacterium
CTGAAGGAAATGAAAGAAGTGTATAATAATAAGTATGGAAAAGTGCCTGCAGTGAAGGTGATCCATGCAGGGCTGGAATGTGGTATCCTCGGATCTGCTTATCCCGACTGGGATATGATCTCTTTCGGACCTACGATCAGAAATCCACATTCACCTGACGAAATGGTGAACATCGCTACCGTTTCGAAGTTCTGGGATTACCTGGTTGAAACCTTGAAAAATATTCCTGAAAAATAATTTGTTATAATTAAAAAAAGGTCTATTTTTGCACTCCCAAAATTCAGCATAAAATGAAAAGAACATTTCAGCCATCGAACAGGAAAAGGAAAAACAAACACGGATTCAGGAAGAGGATGTCGACTGTCAACGGACAGAAGGTTATCAAGGCCCGTAGAGCGAAAGGCAGGAAGCGACTATCTGTTTCGGATGAGATGAGATAAAACTCCAAAGCCCTGCTGCAAAGTGGGGCTTTTTTTTATTAAAATTATGGAAATAAGGAACATAGCCATCATTGCCCATGTGGACCATGGAAAAACAACCCTGGTTGACAGGATACTGCACCAGGTGAAATTATTCAGGGACAACCAGGAGGTGGACGACCTGATCCTCGATTCCAATGATCTGGAAAAGGAGAGGGGGATCACCATTCTGGCGAAGAATGTCTCCGTAAGATATAAAGAAACAAAGATCAATATTATCGATACTCCCGGGCACTCTGACTTCGGAGGTGAAGTTGAACGTGTATTAAACATGGCCGACGGAGTACTGTTACTCGTTGATGCTTTTGAAGGGCCGATGCCGCAAACGCGCTTTGTCCTGCAAAAGGCACTGGAGATGGGCCTGAAGCCAATCGTAGTGATCAACAAGGTGGATAAACCAAATTGTAATCCTGAGGAGGCCAATGAGAGTGTCTTTGAGCTGATGTTCTCCCTCGATGCCACAGAAGAGCAACTGAACTTCCCTACCGTATACGGATCTTCAAAACAGGGGTGGATGGGAGCCGATTGGGACACCCCAACTCAGGATGTTACCTATCTACTCGATACTATTATTGAATACTTCGAACCGCCTGCATACAATCCCGGAACCCTCCAATTGCAGATCAGTTCCCTGGACTATTCCTCGTATACCGGCAGGATCGCTGTTGGTAAGATCCACAGGGGCAGCATTAAGATGGGAGACCAGGTGTCTGTTGTTCAGCGAAATGGCCAGGTAAACAAGTCGGTAGTTAAAGAACTCTTTCTTTTTGAAGGCCTGGGGAAAGAAAAAACTAAAAACGAGGTTAAGTCAGGTGAAATAGTAGCTGTAATGGGATTGGAGAACTTTGATATCGGTGATACCATTGCAGATTTTCATGAGCCTGATGCCTTAAAACCCATCGCAGTCGATGAGCCGACAATGAGCATGTTGTTTACCATTAATAACTCACCCTTCTTCGGCAAGGAAGGGAAATTTGTAACGTCCAGGCATATCAGGGAAAGATTGTTTAAAGAAACGGAGAAGAATCTGGCCCTGAGGGTCGAAGAAACAGATTCTCCGGATAAATTATTGGTATACGGCAGGGGCATACTTCATTTGTCTATTCTGGTGGAAACCATGAGGAGGGAGGGCTACGAATTTCAGCTTGGCCAGCCAAAAGTGGTGATCAAGAATATAGATGGATACAAGCATGAGCCGGTAGAACTTTTGAATGTCAATGTTTCAGAAGAGTTTTCCGGAAAAGTGATAGAGATCGTTACAAAACGTAAAGGGGATATTCTTAATATTGAGCACAAGAACGACAGGATAAACCTTGAATTCAAGATATCGGCCAGGGGCCTGATCGGCCTTGCCAATCCGATCTTAACAGTAACAGAAGGTGAAGCAGTGATCTCACACCGCTTTAAAGCCTTTGAGCCCTGGAAAGGTGAAATTCAGAGCAGGAGAAACGGGGCATTGATAGCCATGGAAACCGGAACATCGATCGCTTATTCTATCAGTAAGGCACAGGACAGGGGAAAGTTTTTTGTTGATCCGAATGAAAATATCTATTCCGGACAGGTTATCGGGGAAAGCACAAGGTATGACGACCTGGTCATCAATGTGATCAAAACAAAGAAACTGACCAATATGCGGGCATCAGGCACGGATGATAAATTGTCGATAGCACCGGCAATAAAGTTCACCCTTGAGGAAGCCATGGAATATATTGGGGCAGATGAGTACCTGGAAGTAACACCTAAGTCTATCCGTATACGCAAGATACTGCTTTCCGAACATGACAGAAAGCGGGAGAGAAACAGGAAAGATAATTAGGAGTGCCGGGTGAAGATTTTAGCTGCCAGCAACCAGTAACCAGTAACCAGCAACCAGTTTTATAATATTTTAAGAACTCCTTTCACTATTAATTAATAATTTAGCACCACAAAACTCCTGCAAGGGAGGATACTATAGTTATGGGCGCTTTTTTAAACTTTATAATGATATTGATCCTGATCTGGCTGGGATTTTCCCTCTTTATCAGGTATGTCTTCCCACGTCTCTTACTCTACTGGGTAAAAAGGAAACAGAAAAAGATGATGGAGCAGATGGGCATTAACCCGGAAGACCTTATGAACCCGAAAAAGGAGAAGAAGGGCAGGGAAGGGGATGTCAGTATCGACAAGGTACCCGGTAAGGATAAGAAAGGATCAACGGAGAATATGGGGGAGTATGTGGACTTCGAGGAAGTAGACGAATGAAGTGTTGGGTTATGAGGGTTGAGTGTTGAGTGTTGGGTGTTGGGTTTTGAGTGTTGAGTGTTGGGTGTTGAGTTATTTTCGATACTCGATTTTCGATACTTGATACTCGATATTAAATAGACTGTGAAACTCTGTGCCTCCGTGCCTCTGTGGCGAAAATATTTAAAAGCAAAATTATCAATTACAATATAGCATAGAAAGAATGGAAAAGCTCAATTTTAAAAAATTCATACCTTATGTAATTGCTATCCTGGCATTTGCGGTGATCAGCCTTATCTATTTCTCGCCGGCACTGGAGGGAAAAAAACTGAAGCAAGGCGATATTGACCGCTTTAAGGGGATGTCGAAGGAGATCACCGATCATAATAAACGTACCGGTGAAAACACACTCTGGACCAACAGCATGTTCTCGGGCATGCCGGCATATTTTATATCCGTGCAATTCGACGGAAACCTTTTTAAGAAAGTAAACAAGGTACTCCAGCTGGGATTGCCACATCCTGCAAACCAGGTATTTGTCTATTTCCTTGGGTTTTTTATCCTTCTGCTGGTGATGCGTGTCAAACCATGGATAGCGGCCATTGGCGCACTGGCATTCGCCTTTTCGTCCTACTTTTTTATTATCATTGAGGCAGGCCATAACTCCAAAGCAGCAGCCGTTGCCTATATGGCTCCTGTTGTAGCCGGGGTCATCTTTACATACAGGGGTAAATATATTGCCGGTGCGTTACTGACAGCTTTTTTCCTGGCACTGGAGATATCAGCCAATCACCTGCAGATCACCTATTACCTGTTCATGATCATCCTTGTGTATGGAATTTTCGAGCTCGTGGAAACCATCCGCAATAAGAGCTATATGCATTTTGTTAAGGCTACAGGGGTATTGTTTATTGCTGCCCTGCTGGCTGTAGGTACCCACGCTACGAGCCTCCTGATCTCATCCGACCATACACAATATACAACCAGGGGTAAGTCGGAACTTACTTATAATGAAGATAATAAGACCTCCGGCCTTGACCGCGATTATATTACGCAGTGGAGCTATGGTGTTGGCGAGACCTGGACCCTGCTCATCCCTGATTTTATGGGTGGTGCATCCTATGGCAAGGTAGGGGAGAACTCAAACATGTACGAGTTACTGATCGACTATCGCGTCCCTAAGAATGATGCTAAAGCCCTAACGAGCCAGTTGCCACTGTATTGGGGAACACAACCCTTCACATCCGGCCCGGTCTACGTTGGAGCTATCATCTTTTTCCTATTCATATTCGGGCTCTTTGTGGTAAGAGGAAAACTCAAGTGGTGGCTGCTGACTATAGCCATACTTTCTGTCATGCTGGCCTGGGGAAAAAACTTTATGTGGTTCACAAACCTGTTCCTCGACTTCTTCCCGGGATATAATAAGTTCCGGGCAGTAACGATGATACTTGTGATAGCCGAATTTGCCATTCCACTGCTCGGGATATTGGCCCTGGCAAAGATATTTGAAAAGGACAGGGATAATAAAGCCATTCTGAAAGGACTAAAATACTCCCTTTTCATACTCGTTGGCCTCTTACTGATACTGATGGCCCTCCCCGGTATGCTGTTCGACTTCAGCAGTGCCGGTGATGCCAGGTATTTGACATCTATGGGCTATCCCCAGGAGATGCATGCTGAGGTGCTCGATGCACTTTTTGCTGACAGGATCAGGATATTGAGGCTGGATGCCTTCCGCTCCCTGATCTTCATTGTGCTGGGAGCCGGACTCATCTGGCTTTATTTAAAGAGTAAACTCAAGGCTGCTTATGTCATTGCAGGGATCGCCCTGCTCGTGCTTATCGACATGTGGGCTGTGAATAAAAGATACCTGAACGATGATAATTTTGTGAGAAGCAGGGAAGCAGAATTTCCCTTCAAACCCACCGAAGCTGATAAACAGATCCTTCAGGACAGGGA
>DAOVZP010000350.1 GCA_030635045.1 Bacteroidota bacterium
AGCCGGTAATAGGGATGGTTTTGTGAAAGTGATCTTTGATGCCAAATACGGCGAATGGCTGGGTTGTCACATGATCGGTGATAATGTTACCGAAATGATCGCAGAGGCAGTGGTAGCCAGGAAGCTGGAGACCACAGGGCATGAGATCATCAAGTCCATTCACCCGCACCCGACCATGTCAGAGGCGGTGATGGAAGCTGTGGCAGCTGCTTATGATGAGGTGATTCACCTTTAAGGAGTGTTGAGTGTTGGGTTTTGGGTTTTGAGTTAATTGTATATGATTGTGGGGAAGGGATTGAAGGCTTAATGCAAATTATTATCTGAAATATGAATATTTTAAAAACTGAATTGTCCGGCCTGCTGGTCATCGATCCAAAAGTGTTTGGTGATGATCGCGGGTATTTCTTCGAGTCATTCAATGCGGAAGTGTTTGCTTCTGCCGGCCTTGTTGCCGATTTCGTACAGGACAATGAATCAAGATCCGTGAAAGGTGTCTTGCGTGGACTGCATTTTCAGGAACCTCCCTTTGAACAGGGAAAACTGGTCAGGGTCGTCCGCGGGGCGGTGATGGATGTTTCTGTCGATATAAGGAAAAACTCCCCGACATATGGTAAATGGGCAGCCTTTGAGCTTTCTGAGCAGAATAAGCGCATGCTGTGGATGCCCCCGGGCTTTGCACATGGATTTGTCACCCTGGAGGATGATACGGTATTTATCTACAAATGCACGAATGTTTACAACAGGGAGTCGGAGAACTCCATACTGTGGAACGACCCGGAACTGGGGATAGACTGGGGCATTGAAAACCCCGTCATCTCTCAGAAAGACAGCGAGGCTCCATTATTCAGGGAGCTGAACAGCCCTTTCTAAACAATATTTTGAGATTTACACGAAACGATGGTGAAGAGAATATTTTTCTTTGTGCTGATATCCGTTCTCTGCCTCTCGGCAGCAGGGCTGTTTTATTTTTTTTCCGGTGATGATGGCGTAAGCGACAAACTATACAGGGATGCCTTCAGGCGTAACTATAAGATCTTTGCTGTCGATATACCGAAGGATATTTCCTTTTCGGGAGAAGATGTACCTCTGAATGTATTTTATGTGAGGGAATCCCTCGACAGGGAACTCCTTGTGAACACCTACTGGCACAATAAAACGGTGCTGTTATTCAAAAGGGCACACAGGTGGTTTCCCGTTATAGAGCCAATATTGTCTGAATATGGAATCCCGGATGACTTTAAATACCTGGCCGTGATCGAGAGCGGATTGAGCAATGCCGTTTCCCCTTCCGGTGCTGTGGGATTCTGGCAGTTTCTGAAGGGGACTGCAAAAGATTACGGACTTGAGGTTGACAAGGATGTGGATGAACGCTACCATGTGCAGAAAAGCACAGAGGCAGCCTGCAGGTATTTTCGTGACTCTTATGAGAAATTCGGTGACTGGACCTTAGTGGCAGCCGCATATAATGCAGGCAAGCGCCGTATCACCGAATCCCTTGAGGAGCAGGCAGAGGATTCATACTATGACCTTCTGCTCAGTGAAGAAACAGGCAGATACGTGTTCAGGATACTTGCTTTGAAGACGATCTTCGATAATCCCACCCAATACGGGTTTTTCCTGCGTGAGAAAGATTTCTATCCACCCATCCCGGTGAAAACCGTGAAGGTAGATAAAGACATCAAAGATTTCGTCACTTTTGCAAAGGAGCACGGCATCTCTTACAAGGTGCTGAAGATGTTCAACCCCTGGTTGCGGGATAAAAAACTTAATGTGAAGCGGGGAAAGACATATCTTATCAGTATTCCTGAGGATGATTACACGAATTATGAAGGCCTGATCGACGATATGAGTGGCGACCCCATCGTGTTCAGGGATACACTGAATTTTGAAGAATTATAAGCGATTTCCTTATGGGCTCAGGTAGTAATAATCAGAAGCTTGAAGTGCTGGGGGCCCGGGTTCACAACCTGAAGAATGTTGACCTGAGCATCCCAAGGTACAAGCTTGTGGTGTTCACCGGCTTGAGCGGATCGGGTAAATCTTCGCTTGCCTTCGACACCATATATGCAGAGGGGCAGCGGCGTTATATGGAGACCTTTTCTGCTTATGCCCGCCAGTTTATCGGTAACCTGGAACGCCCTGATGTGGATAAGATCACCGGCCTGAGCCCGGTAGTTTCCATTGAGCAAAAATCTGTTAATAAGAATCCCCGGTCCACAGTAGGTACAGTCACTGAAGTATATGATTTTCTTCGATTGCTTTATGCCCGTGTGGCGAGTGCTTATTCCTATGTGAGCGGTGAAAAGATGGTCAAGCACACGGAAGAACAGATCCTTGGCTTGCTTAAGGACGCCTACATGGGTGAAAATATTATGATCCTGGCACCTGTCGTCCGTGGGCGGAAAGGCCACTACCGCGAAAATTTTGAGCAGATGCGCCGCCAGGGGTACCTCAAAGTCAGGGTCGACGGAGAGATCAGGGACCTGGAATTTGGGATGCAACTCGACCGCTTTAAAGTGCATGATATTGAACTGCTGGTGGATACCGTAAAAGTAGGAACCGGCGAAAAGCCTCTGCAGCGCCTGTCGCGTACCATTCAAACGGCCATGAAGACCGGCAAAGGCGCCATCATGGTCATCCGTCAGGGCGAAGAAGAAGCAAAACATTACAGCAAGTTATTGATGTGTCCTGCATCCGGGATATCTTACGATGAACCGGAGCCCAGCACTTTTTCCTTTAACTCCCCTTATGGCGCCTGCCCGAAATGCAGCGGGCTGGGCACTGTCACGGAGGTGAACCTGAAGAAGATCATTCCCGACAGTACATTGAACATCAGGAGAGGGGGCATCGCACCCATCGGTGAAT
>DAOVZP010000373.1 GCA_030635045.1 Bacteroidota bacterium
CAAAAACGATTACGGATCTTTTATCATTCTCGTAAATGATATCATTTGTATCTCCATTATAGGTCAGATACAGGTAATTTGTGAGTGCAGGGTATTCTGCTGCCAGCGTATCTATCTGTTTAACGACCGGTTTGATTCCCCTTGCAAGTCTTGACCTTCTGATATCATCGATCTCTTCATCTGTTCCCTGGAATTTGTCCTTATAAACGGCCCTTGCAAGCTGGAAGTCGGAGAAGCCGGCCTGTTTTGCTTTCCTTAAAATATTGTCCGGCATTTTTTCAAAATCGGTAAAAGCCTCAAGTGCTTTATTCATTATGAATATATTATGAAGCTTTTCAAGGAACCATCTGTCGATCTTCGTTTCCTCAAATATTTTTTCGACAGACCAGCCTCCTTGCATTGCCTGGCTGATCACGAAAATCCGCATATCAGTTGGCCTCGAAAGTTCTGTTTCAAAATCAGTTATTTCTATGTCCTTATTGCCGGTAAAACCATGCATTCCCTGTCCGATCATCCGAAGGCCTTTTTGTATGGCTTCTTCAAAAGTCCTTCCGATAGCCATTACCTCACCTACGCTTTTCATGCTGCTGCCTATTTCTTTCGAAACTCCAAGGAATTTATTGAGGTCCCACCTTGGTATCTTGCAAACGATATAGTCGAGGGAGGGTTCAAAGAAGGCACTGGTGGTTTTAGTGACAGCATTTTTAATTTCCGGCAGGGCAAAACCAAGGGCAAGCTTTGCCGCCACAAATGCAAGGGGGTAGCCGGTAGCTTTTGACGCCAGGGCGCTGGATCTGGAAAGCCTTGCATTTACTTCAATAACACGGTAATCTTCCGAATCGGGGTCTAAGGCATACTGTACATTGCATTCGCCAATCACACCAACATGCCTGATGATCCTGATGGATAACTGTCTTAATTTATGGTATTCTGAATTTGTCAGTGTCTGGGATGGTGCCACTACAATGCTTTCACCGGTGTGGATGCCCAGAGGATCAAAGTTTTCCATGTTGCATACGGTGATGCAATTATCGAATTCGTCCCGCACTACCTCGTATTCGACCTCTTTCCATCCTTTCAGTGATTCCTCCACAAGGATCTGCCCGGAATAGGAGAATGCCTTTTTTGATAAATTGGTGAGTTCTTCATCATTATTGCAGAAGCCGCTTCCTTGCCCACCCAGGGTGTAAGCAGCCCGGATAATGACAGGATAACCTAGCTTCTTTACAGCTTGCAGAGCTTCTTCGGTAGAGTGTGCTGCGATGCTCCTGGGGGTTTTAACATCTATCTCCCTGAGTTTATTTACGAAATTCTGTCTGTCTTCGGTATCAATGACTGATTGTATGGGAGTGCCCAATACCCTGACATTATTTTTATCAAAAACGTTGTTTTTATACAGATCGATCCCACAGTTCAATGCTGTTTGTCCGCCGAAGGAAAGCAGGACGCCCTGGGGTTTTTCTTTTTCGATGACTTTTTCGACGAAATACGGTGTTACTGGAAGAAAATAGATCTTATCGGCAATCTCTTCCGATGTTTGCACGGTGGCTATATTCGGGTTTATCAGAACAGTTTCAATACCTTCTTCTTTCAGGGCTTTCAATGCCTGTGATCCTGAGTAATCAAATTCACCGGCTTCTCCGATCTTCAGGGCTCCTGAGCCGAGTACCAACACCTTTTTGATCTCATTCTTCATATTATTCACTTATAGCAGCTTGATGAATTCATCAAATAAATAATCCGTATCTGTTGGCCCGCTTGAGGCTTCAGGATGAAACTGCACTGTAAAGAAGGGTTTGTTCTTATGCCTGATCCCTTCATTGGTACCGTCATTAATATTAATAAACCAGGGTTCCCAATTGTCGGTGAGAGACTTTTCGTCCACTGCATAACCATGGTTTTGTGACGTGATATATGCTTTTTTTGTTCCGACAAGTATCACGGGTTGATTATGTCCCCTGTGCCCGTATTTGAGTTTGTAGGTTTTACCGCCTGAGGCAAGTGCCAGCAGCTGATGGCCCAGGCAGATCCCGAAAATGGGTTTATCGCCTTGCAAAGCACGCTTAAGGTTATCAATTGTTGCATCGCACATCTCGGGGTTTCCGGGGCCATTGGAGATGAATAGTCCGTCATAATCCTCATCAAGGAAATTATAATCCCAGGGAACCCTTATCACTGTTGAATCCTTCTCCAGAAAATAGCGGATAATGTTATTTTTTACTCCGCAGTCAACCATGAGGATTTTATGCTTGCCCTTGCCATAGATCTTTTTCTCCCCGGTGCTTACATCTGCCACCAGGTTGACCGTATTGGGATCAACCTGATCACAATCCTGCCCGTCGATGATCACTTTGCCCAGCAGGGCACCCTTTTCCCTGGTGATCTTTGTGAGTTCCCGTGTATCGATGCCATATATCCCGGGCACCTGGTTATTCCTGAGCCATTCATCCAGGCTCTGGGCTGCATTCCAGTGGTTGTATTTGAACGAATAATCGGAGATGATCAATGCTGAGATATGCACTTCATCAGATTCAAAATACTTTAACAACTTGTTTTCTATACTTTGCCCGGGCACACCATAATTGCCAACAAGCGGATAGGTGAGTGTAAGTATCTGGCCCTTATAGGAAGGGTCGGTCAGGCTTTCCGGGTATCCTGTCATTGCCGTGTTGAAGACCACCTCACCGGAAACAGAACCCTTATA
>DAOVZP010000088.1 GCA_030635045.1 Bacteroidota bacterium
AACGCATCACTACTGTTTTCACAACATAAATAATTGATCCCTCTATTTATTTAATACAGGAATTTTAAAAATGTCACAGAATAAATTTATTATTGGAAAGAAAAATGCTCGAAAGTACCTATTGCCACCAGGTGTTTATTAAGAGTATATACGCCATTTACCCAGTTCACTAATTCAACTAATTCAACCAGTTTAACCAATGTAACCAGTTCACCAATTCAACCAATTCAACCAGTTCAACTCGGTAGAATGCTGTACGCAATCGAACAGAGGTGATCGGAATCTGAACACATCTGAAGGTTATAAAAAATTATCACCCCCTGTAACATGCTGAATAACAATAATATATAATTCTGGCACAGAATTAGATACTATATAGTCAAACCGGAATGTGTAACCCAAAAATGTGTAAAATGAAAACAACAGTAATAACCTTGTTCTCCTTGTTGATCCTGATAAGCTTTTCCTCCTTTGCAGGAGAGGATGGATCAAAAGACCCGAACCCGAAAGGGAAAACTGAAATTGTCGAAGCAGAAATCATATCGAACAGCAGCCTTATTGTAATCAACCTTAATGAATCTGCCGAAAGTAATGGATTACCCGAGGATATCCTCGAGCAATTCGCAGAGGTGATTTCATATCCTAAGGATGTTGAAAATGCCACTAAGAAAGAATGTGTATTGGTTGGCTTCACTTATGATGACGATGGATACATTCATGTTGTAAGCACCAGGACAAGCAATGACTCCTTTAAGGATCATGTGGTTGTAAATATCGAAAAGATACGTTTAAGAGATGGCAGCGTAACAATAGGTAAAAAATACTATGCCAAATTCAGCTTTAAAAAGCTGTAGTGTTAATTTTATGTTAGTTAAACATTAGGTGCATGAGCGCTTCCGGGGACGGGGGCGCTCTTTTTTTGTATTTTTGAAAACAAAACCCATGAGCTATACCTACACTTTTCCACGTCCTGCAGTTACTGTTGATATAATCATATTTCGCTTGTCTGACAATGATCCCCAGGTGCTACTCATCAAAAGGGGCAATGATCCATATAAAGGCCATTGGGCTTTGCCCGGCGGCTTTGTTGATAAGGATGAACCGCTGGAAACTGCTGCCGCCAGGGAACTTAAAGAGGAAACCGGACTAACAGACATCCTGCTTACACAAATGCACACTTTTGGCAATCCGGGAAGGGATCCGCGGGGGCACACGGTCTCGGTGGTATATGTCGGTTACCTGACAGATGAATCTACAGCCAGGGCAGGTGACGATGCTGCTGCTGCGGAATGGTTCAAAACAGATGAACTGCCTGACCTGGCCTTTGACCATGACGTGGTGGTGGAAATGGCGGAGTCGATATTTTTAGTATGATAAAAGTATTATTGGTTGAATTTTACCGGCTGAAACACCTCATCTTTCTTTTTATTTCCGAAAGCATAGGTAAACATCACCACAAATGTGCGAGTCAGGCCGTCAACACGGACTTCACGGGTAATGATGGGTGCTGCAAAGGAAAGGGTGATGGCATCTTCGTTCTTTAAAACTTTTTGATACCCCAGGTTGATATTTAGGGTGAGGCCATCTGAATTGTCAAGAGCAATACGATTGTCACCTTGTGTCACCTTATCCTCTTGAATGCGGTACAGAGCCAGCAAGCCTGCATTGAATCGATTCTTTTTGGTGTAGAAGAACCTGTTCAGCCTGAGCATGGCATCATCACCACGGGCCAGGTCTTGCATCTGTGTGTACTCCAGGGCATCAGTATTGCCGGGCCATTCCGAATAATAAAAGTAGTTGCTGTTGCTGCTAAAGGGCTTCAGGTAGCCAAGCCCCACCTGCCATTTCTTATAAAAGAAATTGGCTCCGAGGGCGAGGTCATATGTACCCAGGCTTGTCTGGTAAACCATCGGGGCACCTTTACCGTCAATGGTTTTGTTTGCATCATTGGATGGCAATTTGGCCGCTATAAGGAATGAAGCAGTCAAATCCTTTTTCTTCAGATAAGTATAATTAAATCCAACACTGATATCGCCGACCCCAAAGGTTTGTCCGAGCTCTCCGTATATATAATGGAATGGAAGCTGAAGGAAGATCTGTCCCCTGTTCTCCCAGAAAATGAATCTTTGTTCAAATTGTACAGTGTTGATCATGGTTTGCCTTTCACCAAGCCCGAAAATGTACGAAAGCCGGGTGTTATACTTGTTCCCGGAAGTAAGGCCCTGACCGTCGAGGTCCCCCATGCTGCATAATCCGGCATCGTTGCAACCCTGCGCATAAATATAGTGTCCTGTAAGTAAGAAGGTGATCAAAAGTATTAGTGCTGTTTTTTTCATTGTGTGTCTGGCTTATACAATAGTCGTTTAACTGGGCAAAACCTTACAAGGAAGAACGGGATTTTGTAATTTAAACGAATCAATGCGGGATACATAAATTCAGTTTTAAATGAGTATCATTGTAACCCGGTATTATATACCGGAACCGCTAACTGGCTATATCATACCATTAACTTGCTTAAGCTTGACAATAAGCAAATAAGTAAATATCTTGCGCATAACTAATCTTAACTCTATGAAGCGATACCTGACCCTGATATTTCTGCTGACCATTAATTTTGCAATAGCGCAACAATATGAACGATCATCTGTGCCTGCAGGCTTGCAAAATACCACTCGCCTGACAGCAGCAGATGCGGCAATATTAAATAGTATCGAAGAGGTTGAACTCCCTGCACATTATCTGGGCAAAGCGCTTCCCGATAGTCTGGACAATTCCATTCATAGTTGGCTCAGGCCAATTTTTACCCAGGATGGGATGAGCTGTATGCAGTCGACAAGCATAGCCTACAACTTTACCTATGAGATCAATCGGCTCAGGGGAATACCGTCCGACATCACCGACAATCAATATCCTACTCATTTCGCATGGAATTTTTTCAATGGCGGCAACGGTTGGTTTGGCGCTAATTACCTCTTTACAATGGATGTGCTCAAGTATCATGGAACCCCTAATATTACCGATTATGGTGGTTTTCATTATGGCGGTCGCGAGCGCTGGATGTCGGGATATGATGAATGGTACAATGCCATGAATAACCGGATATCAGGGATAAGAAAAATATATGTTGGTGATGAAGAAGGGCTTCTCACCCTGAAGCATTGGCTGAATGACCATCTCGACGGATCTGCAACAGGAGGAGTGGCGAGTTTTATCGCCTGCAGTCCGTGGGACTACGTTAACCTGGCTTCCGGAACCCCCCATGCAGGTAAATATGTAATGACCGCCTGGTGCCCCGAAGCTTTGCATGGAATGACCATTGTAGGTTATAACGATTTGATTCGCTATGACTATAACAACGATGGCCAATATACCAATGATGTAGACCTGAACGGTGACGGGATCCTGGATATGCGCGACTGGGAAATTGGAGCCTTGAAATTTGTGAATAGCTATGGAGATTATTGGGCTAATAGCGGCTACTGTTTTATGATGTATAAAACTCTTGCCGACGATATTGAGCATGGGGGTATCTGGGCAAATACCGTACACGTACTTGATGTAAAAGAACAACATGATACCAGGTTAACCTATAAAATTTCCCTTGAGCATGGTTGTCGCAAAATGATAAGGGTAAGGACGGGTATTTCCTCCGACCCTGAATCGAATATCCCGGAGTACATTCAACCATATACAATCATGAACTTTCAGGGCTCCTGCCACTATATGCAGGGCAATGATACTACTCCTGATCATAAAACCATTGAGTTTGGTTTGGATGTAACCCCACTGCTGTTGCATATTGAGCCGGGAGAAGCATGTAAATTTTTTCTGATCGTTGATGAAAATGATCCTCAGGATTATAGCGATGGACAGGTAAAGGATTTCAGCATTATGGACTATGCCAACGGCGTGGTAGAAATTCCGTGTGATCAGCAAAATGTTCCATTGATTGGTAATGGCACGACAATGCTATCCATAATTTATGATCCGGATTTTGAAGATGTTGAGATCATTACTGAAGACCTGCCGGTATATGAACCCGACCAGGCCATTGAGGTGCAGCTTGCTGCTTCAGGTGGGCAGCTGCCATATACCTGGCATCTTGATAAAAATTACCGGATGAACCTCAATACTGCCGAATTCCCAATGATCGAGGAAAACCTCCTGATTGAAAACAGTTTTGTTGATAGTTTGGCTGTTCAGGAGCTGGAGTTCAGTTTCCCCTTTTATGGAAATAACTTTGATACAGTGATAGTATCATCATCCGGCTATCTGTACTTTGATGATAATTTTTTCTTCTGGTCGTACATTGTCGACATGGCATACTTCCTGAAAAACTCCAGGGTTGTCGCCCCATTCCTGTCAACTGAAATGATGATGAGCGAGCAATATGGTCATGGCCTGTGGTATGAGGGAGATGAAAATTCCGCGACTTTTAGCTGGAAAACAGGATATAGTGCACAGCTCGAACTAAGTGACTTTAATTTCGCCGTAACGCTTTTCCCCAATGGGAATATTGAATTTTTCTATGGTGACATGAAAACCGTTGAAACCAATAAATGGATCACAGGAGTTGCCGACGGGGATTTTGTGAATTACAGCCTCCCTGAACTGCCGGAACTTTCATTTATCCGGAATGGTACACGCGTTGAGTTTATCTCCGGATATTTACCCGACTCCGTCATCCTTAGCAAGGAAGGCGAACTCACTGTATTTGAAACATCAGAAGCGGTAAATACTGATATCAAGGTTATAGTTACTGATAATACATTGTTGCAGGCAGAGAAAACATTTCAGCTGACGGATGGGCTGGAATATAATATACAGGTACAGGGCACCGAAGGAAATACAATCACCAACGGAAAAGTTTCCTATATGAACCTCATGGTGAAAAACAGGGGCGCTGAAACCCTTCACGATATCGAATTCAATCTTTCCTGCAATCACGGGATGGTCACGATTACAGACTCCCAGCAATTAATTGAAAGCCTGCAACCGAACGAGAGTATTGAAGTAAGTCGTGCATTTATCTGCAAGACTAATGATTTCATTTCTGATGGGCAGCATATTGCTTTTGATCTGGAAGCCTCAGCGCTTCAAAAAACCTATCAGCGCTCTTTTTATATGAAAGTTTCCGCAGCGGATATTGGCATGTATGAGCTCAGTGTACAGAACGCGACAGGGATCCTTGAGCCCGGGGAAACTGCCGACCTGCAGATCAGGCTGATAAATAAGGGAAGCATAAAAAGCGTTAATGTCAGGGCAGAGCTTATACCGGATGATCCAGGGATCACTGTGAACTCTTCCCAGCCCATTAATTTTGGCACAATCCTTCCGGGTAATATTGCTACTGCCGAATTTAACATTACTTCCGATTATTCATTCACATATGGTTCGGGTACAGGGTTTACGCTGGAAGTTGTGGATGAGATCGGGATGACAAAAGAATTGTATTTTAACATACGTATAGGAAAAGTCCCTGTATGCATCGTAGATATGGATCCGGCCGGCAATTCCGGCCCGCAAATATATGAATTACTGCAGCAGATGGAAGTGGAATCGGAATATACCCAGTTTTTCCCCTTATCTTTTAATCCTTATCAATCTGTGATCCTTTGCCTTGGCAAAATATTTTCTAATCATGATCTTACATATCAACAGAGCGTATTGCTTGAGCAATATCTTAGTGATGGCGGTAAACTATATCTGGAAGGCGGTTTAGTGTGGCAACAAGAGCCTGCCCCGGCAGTACTCGGTAAATTCAATTTAGTTACTGTACCATCACCAGGCTTGTATGAGATCCTGGATGGGGTTGACAGCACCTTTACCCAGGGCCTGAGCTATGAAAATTCCATCACCCAGCCTTACTGTGCTTATTACCTGGAGCCTCAGCTTCCGGCTTTTCCCATTTTTAAAGGAAGGGAATACCCGAATTGTGCAGCAGTTGCATATGATGCGGGAAGCTATAAAACGATAGGGACGATCTTTGAACTCGGGGCCCTCATGTCATCTGATACCTGCCATCTCGAATCATTTATGCAGGGGGTGCTTGACTTTTTTGAGATAAAACAAAGTATTATTGGCATAGAGGAAGCCCCTGAAGATATTGGTGACCGGGCACTACAGAATTATCCCAACCCATTCAGCCATCAGACCAGTATACCGTTCAGGCTTGACAAAAGAAGCTTTGTAGATGCCTCGGTTTTTGACCTGCAGGGGCGGCGGATATTTGATTTCATAACAGCTACCACCCTTGAAACCGGTAATTATAGCTTTACCTGGGATGGCAATGGATATGACGGGCGCCCGCTTCCTGACGGGATTTTTATTTACCGTATCCTGATCGATGGGATTCCATACACCGGGAAGATGTTGCTGATACGCTAATGGGTATGGGGTATGGGGTGTGTGGTGTGGGGTTGATCATGTAAAAGGTTTGCGGTTTATTAGCTTTATTATTTTTATATTTATGGCTTGAATGCTCGTAAGAGATGAGCACTAGTAGTGTTTTTATGAAAAACAAGTTATTTGCTATTTCCATCCTGTCAGTTTTTATGTTGCTTTCGTCTGGCTATCCCGAGAAGAATATTGACAACAATGCTGTACCGGGAAAGATCATCCTTCAGCTTAGACAAACATCAAACCAAAAAGCGGCCCTGGCCGATCTGGCAGGATCATATTCATATGCAGTGCTGAAACCTGAGAAATGTCTTTCGGAACAATTAGGGATATGGCTGTTTAGCTACGATGGAGATGTGGGCAGAGGACAAAACCTATTGAGACAATTGCGAAACGATCAGCTGATTGCTCAGGCCCAATTTGATCATTATATCTCGCTTCGCGAACTGATCCCTGACGACCCCATGTTCATGGAGCAATGGGCTTTATATAATATCGGACAAAGCGGAGGTGTCGTTGATGCTGATATCGATGCTACGGAAGCCTGGGAAATTGCCGTAAACACCGGAACAACAGTATTGGGTGATACCATCGTGCTGGCTGTGG
>DAOVZP010000347.1 GCA_030635045.1 Bacteroidota bacterium
ATATCACCCTTCATATCCTGAATATCCTTTAATATTTCCCTGAACAGGGATACCAGGAATGCAAACAGTGCATATGCCCATATATATTTATTGATTGCTCCCAGCTGGTTGATCACGTTAACAAAGTCGCCACTATTGTTGAGCAGCATAAAAAACTCGAAGAGCCAGATTATCAATATTACCATGGCGGAAAGCATGGCAACGATCAGGTTTCCCCAGAAGGGCATGCGCTGGTACCGGGATGAATAGTACCACAAAAGGCCAATAATAGCCGGGAAGATCAATCCCAGCTGATAAGAACCCGCCATATAAGCCAGGTAGAATCCCGCCAGGATGGCCAGTCCATTGATAATATAGTAGACCCTCAACGCAATTCTCACAGAGATCTTTCCTTCAAGCATGTTTTTGCCTGCTTTGTTCTTCCTGTCTGTATTCACATCAAAGTGGTCGTTGATGATGTAACCACCGGCAGCGATAAATACCGTCACAAGAGCGAGGATCAGGAAATTCAGGTGTCCCAGCGGGGGATCTACATGTTGCATCAGCATCATGGGCCTGATTATCCCGTAGCCCAAAAGGTATTGGGTCAGGATGATGATGGCCAGGTTAGGAAAACGCAACAGGCTCATCCAATTTTTAACGCTGTTTGATCTACCATTTGAAAGCATCATCATCCATCCAGTTTTGTTGTAGTTTAAGTACTTGTTCGATAATATCCCTGACACATCCCTTCCCTCCTTCATAGTGAGAGATATATTTTGATATGGACCTGATCTCTTCGGCCGCATCTGCAGGGCAGGCAGCTACGGCAGCACGCTGCATCACGTGGTAATCAGGAATATCATCTCCCATATAGACCACCTCATCACGGCTTATATTGTTTTCCTCAAGGTATTTTTCAAAAACATCGATCTTATGCTCTACACCGAGAAAAACATCTTCTATCCCAAGGGATGAAAGACGGTTATACATCGACGGGGATTTCCCACCGGAGATCACAGCGATCCTGTAGCCCTTTTTAACTGCCAGCTGCATTGCATAGCCATCCCTGACATTGGCAGTGCGCAAGGGTTCGCCCTGCTCGGTGAGCATGACTATTCCTTCGGTCAGCACACCGTCGTAATCAAAGATAAAAGTGCTGATATTTTTGAGGAGTTCTTTATAATTTGTCATCTGCTTGTTTTGTCTGGTCAATGATGCTTTCAGTGATCTTTTTATACAAATCCCTTGCTGCCATATTATCCTGCAGCAGTCCAAGGTGTTCTTCAATGATCTTCATATCGTTCCTGCGGGCCGGCCCTGTCTGGGACTTTTCCGGGCCCAGCGCCACTGCTTTGGCTGCAGTCTCTGTTATCAGGGGCGACAACAGCTCAAAGTCAAGCTGATATTCCCCGAGTATCTTTCCAGCGATATCATACATGTGATTACTGAAATTACATGCAAAAACGGCCGCAATATGCAAGGCCTGACGCTGCATGGAATTTGCGACAAGAACTTTTTCACTCAGCATTCGGCCCAGGTCCAGCAATCTGTTTTCATTGTCGATACGGTTAGCCTCGATCAGGAACGGAACATCATTCAGTTCCATCTCTCTTTGTGCGGTAAAGGTTTGCAGAGGATAAAATACGCCCACATTATCTGAGTATGGGCTGAGCAAACTCATTGGGACTGACCCGGAAGTATGGACAAGCAACTCATCGCTAAGCGGAAGTTGTGGAAGGATCATATCCATGGCCTGATCAGGCAGGGCCACAATATAAAGATCCCGGCCTTTGATAACTTCATCAAAGGAGAGTGTAAACGGAGCATTCACTTTTTCTACAAGAGCAATTACGCTTGCCTCCCTTCTGCCAGCAACCTGGCTGATCGTAAAACCCTTATTGTGCAATGCAATGGCCAGGTGGCTGCCAACATTTCCGGCACCTATTATTACTATATTTTCAATAGCTTTCATTAAGATCCTCCCGCTTGCGAATTTACAAATAAAATAATGGATAGTTCCGACTGATGATCAAGTGTAATTCCCATATTTCTGCGATATCACTAATTAGCTGTTGAATTCCCTGAATGCAAAGTGTAAACATTTTTATAGATCAGTTGTTATAATGGCAGCACAAGCGAAACAATGACGAGTCAATATTCCATAAAAGACCTGGAAAGAATTACAGGGATCAAGGCACATACCATCAGGATATGGGAAAAGCGTTATAATATTCTCAATCCGGAACGGACCAATACAAATATCAGGTTTTATTGCAATGATGACCTGAAACACATATTAAATATTTCCGTACTGGTTAAAAACGGGCATAAGATCTCCAGAATAGCGAGGCTGGATGAGCATGAGCTAAGCCAAAAGATCCTGGAATTAAACAACATCCGGGCACCTGAACGCAGTGGTCAGACCGAGACCCTGATCGTGGCCATGATCGATATGGATGAAGTAAAGTTCGAAAAGGTGTTGAATAATTCTATTCAGAAGATCGGATTTGAAGATACGCTTTTTACGGTCATTTATCCCCTGCTGAACAAGATCGGCATCCTGTGGCAGATTGACAGCATCACCCCTATTCATGAGCATTTTATATCGAATCTCATCAGGCAAAAGCTATACACTGCAATTGACGGACTGCCGGCTGAGAGAGGCCCCGGCAACAAGACATTTCTGCTTGTACTTCCTCAATGGGAGCTTCACGACATGGGATTGCTGGTCTATAACTACCTTGTCAGGAAGAAAGGCCATAAAACCATATTCCTTGGCCAGGGCGTTCCTCTCAAGGATTTAGCAGCAATCAATGAGAAAATAGATCCGGATGTGTTGGTAACATCCTTTTCCACCGCTGTGGATGTTGAAGAAATGACAGAATATCTGCA
>DAOVZP010000326.1 GCA_030635045.1 Bacteroidota bacterium
CCTGTAACCGGATTCATCGCCGACGTAATTGGCCATATCAATCAATCGGGTGCGAAAGTTATTTCCGTTGATATCCCATCGGGACTTTATTGCGATAAATCCAGTGTTGATTCGGGTGGAGCGATCATACATGCCGATTACACCCTGACTTTCCAACTTCCGAAGAAGGCCTTCATGTTTGCAGAGAACCTTATATATGTGAAAGAATGGGAACCAATGCCTATTGGCCTTCATCCCGACTTTATCAAGAGTGTGGACAAGGCAGACAATTTTATGCTTGGGGAGGATATTAAAAAACTGATCAAGCAACGCCAGAAGTTTGATCATAAAGGAAAATTTGGACATGCTTTGCTCATCGCCGGCAGCTATGGAAAGATGGGAGCCGCAGTGCTGGCATCAGAGGCCTGTATGCGGGCCGGTGCAGGCTTGCTGACAACCCACATTCCACACAGGGGGTATGAAATTCTTCAGACAGCTGTACCGGAAGCCATGTGCAGTATAGACCGTTCTGAGACTGCATTCACTGAGATACCAAACCTTGATCCGTACAATGCCATCGGCATCGGCCCGGGTATTGGACAGGAAAAGGAAACCCAGACTGCATTAAAAGTTTTGATACAAAATACCGGTTTGCCCATATTGTTTGATGCTGATGCCATCAACATCCTGGGAGAGAACAAGACATGGATATCATTCATCCCGCCGGGATCCATCTTTACCCCCCATCCGAAAGAGTTTGAACGCCTGGTAGGAAAAAGCAGCAATGCTTTTGAAAGGGACAAGCTGCAGCGTGAGTTTTCGATAAAACACGGGGCATATGTTGTACTGAAGGGTTATTCCACTGCGATCAGCTGTCCTGACGGGACCTGCTATTACAATTCGACAGGAAACCCCGGTATGGCCACGGGCGGCAGTGGTGACGCCCTCACGGGGATGATCCTGGGATTACTTGCACAGGGATATACTTCATTGGATGCCTGCCTTGTCGGAGCCCACTTACATGGCCTGGCCGGCGATCTGGCTTCGGAAGAGCTGGGATATGAAGCATCCCTGGCCAGCGATATTATCGGGCATATTGGGTATGCATATCAATATTTGCAGAAGTAATTCCTCAGGTCTCTGATTCTCTAATTCTCTGACCCTCTGATTCACAAACTCACGCTACCAAATCCTTCTCTACCTCATCTTCTTCAACCCTCAGGTTGTTGATGATGAAGATCTGTCGGTCGGGTGTATTTTTACCCATATAAAAGGTGAGCATCTCTTTGATAGAGGATGAGCTTTTCAACAGGACAGGATCGAGCCTGATATTCGGGCCAATGAAATTGCTGAACTCGCCGGGTGATATTTCGCCCAGTCCTTTAAAACGGGTGATCTCCGGATTGGAGCCGAGTTTTTTTATGGCATTCACTCTTTCTTGCTCAGTATAGCAATAGAAGGTTTTTTTCTTATTCCTTACCCTGAAAAGGGGTGTTTGCAGGATCTTTACATGCCCGGTTTTCACCAGGTCGGGATAAAACTGAAGAAAGAATGTCAGCAGCAACAGCCGGATGTGCATGCCGTCCACATCTGCATCGGTGGCGATCACCACATTGTTGTAGCGAAGGTTGTCGAGGTCTTCATCAATGTTCAGGGCCGATTGCAGCAAGTTGAACTCATCGTTATGGTAAACGATCTTTTTGCTGAGGCCGAAACAGTTGAGTGGTTTCCCTTTCAGGCTGAACACTGCCTGGGTGATCACATCCCTTGCCTTGGTGATGGAACCGCTGGCAGAGTCACCCTCGGTAATAAAAAGTGTTGAATCAAGTCCTCGTTCGTCACCGGTATTATAATGTGCCCGGCAGTCGCGAAGTTTTTTGTTGTGCAGACTGACCTTCTTCACGCTTTCACGGGCCAGCTTTTTGATGCCGGCAAGCTCTTTTCTTTCCTTTTCCGACTGAAGGATCTTTTTATACAAAGCCTCGGCAGTTTCCGGATTCCTGTGGAGGTAGTTGTCGAGATTTCTTTTTACAATGTCAGTTACATAGTTCCTGACGGTCATGCCATCGGGTTCCATGAGTTGCGAACCCAGCTTTGTCTTGGTTTGTGATTCAAAAATAGGTTCCTGCACCTTGATGCTGATCGCTGCCAGTATGGATGACCGCACATCACTGGTGTCAAAATCTTTGTTGAAAAACTCCCTGACAGTTTTCACGATGGCCTCTTTGAAGGTAGTAAGGTGCGTTCCACCCTGGGTGGTGTGCTGGCCGTTGACAAAAGAATAATATTCCTCTCCGTATTGCTTTGAACTGTGAGAGAATGCGAATTCAAGGTCATCTTCCTTGATATGAACGATGGGGAAGAGAAGACCGCCATTGCCGTTGATATTCTTTACTAACAGGTCATGAAGGCCGTTCTTGGCGTACAAGCGCTGGTCATTGAATTTTATCGTAAGTCCGTTGTTCAGGAAAACATAATTCCATAACATGTTCTCCACATATTCATGGATATAATGAAAGTTTCCGAATACTTCATTGTCAGGAACAAAAGTGACAATGGTGCCGTCTGCTGCTTCAGAATCTTTTTTGATCTTTTCGTCGAGGGTCATCTCTCCACGTTCGAAGCAGACAATTTTGGTTTTTCCTTCGCGTATCGACTGTATCTCAAAATTTTCTGAGAGGGCGTTCACGGCTTTAGATCCGACGCCATTTAATCCAACGGTCTTTTTGAAGACCCTGGAGTCGTATTTTGCACCGGTATTGATCTTTGAAACGCAATCGATCACACTCCCCAGTGGAATACCCCTGCCAAAATCCCGTATCATCACACGCTGTTCTTCAATCAGGACTTCAATGGTTTTTCCATGGCCCATCACAAATTCATCGATAGAATTGTCGAGTATCTCTTTGATCAGCACATATATACCATCATCCTGAGAAGCACCATCACCCAATTTCCCGATATACATACCCGGACGCATCCTGATATGTTCCTTCCAGTCGAGCGAGCGGACACTGTCTTC
>DAOVZP010000299.1 GCA_030635045.1 Bacteroidota bacterium
AAATATCAACGACCGTAATGCCCTTGTAGAGGTACTCAGCAGGGAAGGCGATAAGGTCAGGATAAGCATTGATGGGAAGATATATGATGCCGATGTTGTGATGGTGGAGGAGGGGGTTTATTCCATAATCATAGACAATAAATCCCACAATATTGAGCTTATCCGGACCGACAATAAGAATTATAAGGTCAACACCTATGCCAAATCATATAATGTGGAGATCGTTGATGCGGAAAGCAAGTACCTGAAGAGCCGACGCCGGGATGATGGCCAGGAAGAAGCTGTGATCTCTTCCCCAATGCCTGGAAAGATCGTAAAGATCCTTGTGAAAGTGGGGGATAAGGTTAAGGCAGGTGATACTGTTATCATTGTTTCTGCCATGAAAATGGAAAGCGAATATAAGGTGAAAAAAGATCGCATCATCAAGGATATTAAGGTGAAGGAAGGTGACACCATTCAGTCTGACCAGCCACTGATAGTGATCGAATAAACACTTCAAAAAACGATTGATTAATCCAAAAGAACAAATTCATGTCGATAAAAGAGAAATTCAAGGAATTTGAAGCACGAGATAAGAATGCCGAACTGGGCGGAGGCAAGGAACGCATCGAAAGACAGCACAATGCCGGCCGTAATACTGCCCGTGAACGCATAGCAGACCTGCTTGACCCGGGTACTTTTGTCGAGATCGACAAGTTTTTGACCCATCGCTGTAATGATTTCGGGATGGAAAAGAACCAGATTCCCGGCGATGGCGTAGTCTGTGGTTATGGCAAGATCGATGGCAGGTTGATGTATGTATTCGCCCAGGACTTTACTGTCTTCGGGGGAACGCTCAGCCGTGCCAATGCTGATAAGATCGTTAAGATCATGGACCTGGCCATGAAGATGGGGGCTCCCGTTATCGGCTTGAATGATTCAGGCGGTGCACGGATCCAGGAGGGCGTTGAAAGCCTTGGTGGTTATGCTGACATCTTTTACAGGAATGTGATGGCCTCGGGAGTGATACCGCAGATATCTGCTATTCTCGGCCCTTGTGCCGGTGGGGCAGTATACTCTCCTGCCATGACTGACTTCATCATGATGGTGAAGGAGTCCAGCTATATGTTTGTGACCGGGCCGGATGTGATCAAAACAGTTACCCATGAAGAGGTTACCAAGGAAGACCTGGGTGGGGCGGTTACACACAACGCCAAGAGTGGTGTGGCACACATGATCGCAGAAAATGATGAACAGGCCATGATGATGATCCGGGAAATGATGAGCTTCCTGCCCCTCAATAATATGGAAGACCCTCCAATACAGACATGTACCGACGATGTCAAGAGGGAAGATGTGCATCTCGATGAAATTGTACCTGATGACCCGAATAAGCCTTACGATATGAAGGACATCATCGAAACAGTAGTCGACAACAGTAACTTCTTCGAGATACAGTGCCAGTATGCAAAAAATATCATCATTGGCTTTGCCCGCATGGGCGGTAGGCCGGTGGGTATTGTGGCCAACCAGCCGGCACATCTTGCTGGTGTACTTGATATCAACTCTTCCATCAAAGCAGCACGCTTCGTACGCTTTTGTGATGCCTTTAGCATTCCGCTCATCACGTTTGAAGATGTGCCGGGATTCCTTCCGGGTACCGCCCAGGAATTTGGTGGCATCATAAAGCATGGGGCAAAACTCTTATATGCATTCTCCGAAGCAACGGTGCCGAAGATCACCATCATTACACGAAAAGCATACGGTGGGGCTTACGATGTGATGTCGAGCAAACACATTGGAGCTGATGTAAACTTCGCCTATCCTACTGCTGAAATTGCCGTGATGGGAGCGGATGGAGCAGTGAACATTATCTTCAAGAATAAGCTCACCGATGCTGAAAAGAAAAAAGCAGTTGATGAATACCGTAAGACCTTTGCAAGTCCATACAAAGCGGCTGAGCTTGGGTATATCGATGAGATCATCTACCCCAGGCAAACTCGCCTTAAGATCATCCAGGCCCTGGAGATGACCCAGACCAAGAGTAAGACCAATCCTCCGAAAAAGCATGGGAATATTCCCCTGTAAAGTGCCTAGTTCCAAGTGCCTAGTAGCTAGTGCCTATCTGGAGTGTATAATGAATAGTGAATAATTTTCACGTCATCCGTTAGCTGTCTCTTCTAAAGCTTGCTGGATGCATTTCTAATTTCAGATTTCAGATTTCAGATTTCTGATATCTGATTTCAAGTGCCAAGTGCCTAATTGAAATGGGAAATGAAAAATGTGGAATGTAGAATGGCCAATGGCAAGCGTCTCACGCTTGCTAGACTTCATTCTGAATCTCTTCGATAACTGTTTCCAGTGTTATAGTAATATCTGACACATACTGTTGTATTGCCGGCACATCACCTTTTTCCAGGGCGAGCTTCTCCAGCACCCTGATATCGTTTTGCAAGCCATTGATCTGAAACAGGTCGATACTTGATTTCAGTTTATGGGCATAAAACCTGACTTCATCGTAATTCTTGTCCACCATATTATCATTCAACGCCTTTATCATTACCGGTGTTTCACTTACGAATATGCTGATCATATTGCCCAGCTGTTGCTTGTCGCCTCCCAGAAACAGTTTTACCTGACTAAGGTTATACAATTTGCCTTTCATAATATGCTGGTTTTGCATCTTTTACAATTCACTTTCTTTCATCATACGGTAGATAGTGGATTTTCCAATGTCAAGTTTTCTTGCTACCGTTAAAACATTCCGGTCGTATTTTTTAAGATAATGGTGAAGAATCTTCTTTGTATATCCATCAAGGGTATCATCATCATTCAGCAGTTCTGTGTCGAAGTTCGTTCTCGAGAAAGAAATGTCACTGCTTTCAATCACATCACTGTTTGCCATCACAGCAGCGAGATCGATGATTGCTTTCAGCTCACGTACATTTCCCGGATAAGGATATCTAAGCAGCCTGTCCTGTGCTGCAGTGCTGATCGACTTTTTTTCCAGGTTATTTTCATTGCAGAATTCATCAAGAAAGAATTTAGCCAGTATCAGGATGTCGTTCCCGCGCTCACGCAATGGCGGTAATTCTATTGGTAAGCCCAATAGCCTGTAATACAGATCTTCCCTGAAATTACCCTTACTTACCTCTTCAGCAAGATCTTTGTTAGTGGCTATGATGACCCTTGCATCAAATTTAATGATCGTATTTCCTCCAACCCTGGTCAATTCCTTTTCCTGCAAGACCCTGAGCAATTTTGTCTGCATGTTTATGTCCATCTCAGCGATCTCATCCAGGAA
>DAOVZP010000076.1 GCA_030635045.1 Bacteroidota bacterium
GCTGAAAAAGGGTATTCCCCGAATTTTTCAGAAAAGATATCCAGAGCAAGCGGCATATCTTCGACTCCTGCTTGTGAACCAACCAGATCCTGCTGGAAGACATAATAATCGAGCGGGTAATCTTCTCCATATATGCCGGCATAATCCTCACTGAATTTGACAAAATTCGAGATAGCTACCATAACATAATAAGTTACAATGGGATAACGGTGCCTCCACTGATATGTCTTTTCCGTAGTATTGTCTATAACATTTTCGAGTATCCCGTTTGACACAGCGATCACTTCTACGCCGTTTACCTCAGTCACAGGGATCGTGGCGTCAACAAAAACTGAATCCGGTTTATCAGAGGGGCCATCTTTACATGGGTACCAGTAATGGGCAAGGTATGGTGTTGATAAAGTAGCTATTATTGGCTCACTGCCATGGTGCGTTTCATACCTGAGCCCTTTATATCCACCGGCAAGAACAGGAACGCCATGATAGCTGATCACAAGTTCCAGTGCATCGCCAGGGCCATATGCACCGTCCAGGTTTACCAATATAGAATCCCCGCTTTGCAGGAAGGAATCCACATCTCCACTAACATCATCTACGGTCAGGGAACTGTTAAGGCTCAGCCATACATGATCCAGGCCATCAATAACAGGTTCAAAAATACAATTTACTACACCGGCTATATACTGGGAATCAATGGCTATTTCCAGATCGAGGTAATAGAATTTCACATCAATATTGGTATCAGGGATGTTCTCCTCGCTATAGCGGATAAATTCCTTGAAAGTCTTCCATTCGAGTTCATACAGGTCTTCAAGGGCCTGTTGCTTTTGTGCGTTGGCAATTATAGTGGCCAATAAAACAATGGCCACGGTATAGATGAGCTTTTTCATAAATTGAATTAATATAGTTTTTTCCGCTTGATCAGGTATGGATGGAGGATCTGGCTGAAGCCGGCATTGATATCGGCGGCGACAAAATCAATCATATATTTTCCGCAACGCAGCTTGAGCTCATTAACAAATTCCCCGACACTTTCAACATATTGCTTCCTGAGTTCAAGCGGCGACAGTTTCATTTCCTCTCCGCTTTCCATATCGACGAATTTATATGGACGGTTATCATACTCGAAATCAATTTCCTTGGACTTATCCACCACGTGAAACAGTATAACTTCATGTTTATTATACCGCAGGTGCTGCAAAGCAGAAAACATCTCATCCAGCTTTCCCTGGCGTTCAAGCATATCACTGAATATCACCACCAACGAACGCTTATGGATCATATCCGCGATCTGATGTATTGCCTCCGCCACACCTGTTGGTTTTCTGGTGCCGGGGGATATCGGTTTCAACAATTTCTCCATTTCCGAGAAGAGGTGCTTCATATGAACCATTGTTGAACGGGCCCTGGTGTTCAGCTCGATCTTATCAGAAAAAAGACTTAAGCCCACGGCATCCCGCTGCCGCTGTAAAAGATTTATCAGCGCAGCAGCAGCATAGATAGAAAAAGTGATCTTGTTGGGGTTGTCGATACTTATATCCGGTTTCACCGGGAAATACATGGAACTGGAATTGTCAATAATGATCTGGCAGCGCAGGTTGGTCTCTTCCTCATAGCGCTTCACATAAAGCTTGTCGGTGCGGCCATACAATTTCCAATCAATATGCTTTATTGACTCACCGCTGTTATATTGCCTGTGCTCGGCAAATTCGACTGAAAAACCATGGAAAGGGCTTTTGTGCAACCCTGTAATAAATCCCTCGACCACCTGCCTGGCAAGAAATTCGAGCGAACCAAACTGCTGCAACCTGTTATGATCTATCGAATATTCCATTTCTATGATCTTTCATAGTATGCAAAAAGACGCACAATACTGCACGTCTCTTCACAGGATTGAAATTCAGGTCAGTATTTTAAAGAAGCTTCAGAAGTTTACCTTCAAGCACTTTTTTCGGAACCGCACCTACCTGTTTATCCACCTGCTCACCACCTTTAAAGAAAAGTATTGTGGGGATATTCCTGATCCCAAATTTCTTGGTAATGTCTGCATTTTGGTCAACATTAAGTTTTCCAACCACTGCTTTGTCTCCGTATTCTTCGCCGAGTTGGTGTACGATAGGTCCCACCATACGGCAAGGGCCGCACCACTCTGCCCAAAAGTCAACAATTACAGGTTTATCTGACTGGAGTACGAGCTCCTCAAAATTAGCATCGGTAAATTCTAAAGCCATTTTTCTAATTTATTAAGGTTAACAATATTGAAACTACAAAAGTAAGGTTTTATTTCTTTGCCGGTCTTCAAATAATACATTAACAAGCCCGGATCAATTAAGTTTGTACCCGATCTCAGGAAGTTTCTTCAGTTCCATGATAAAATATGCCGGATCTACGGCATTGTTGCGCGGTTGCAGGTGAAGGTATGCTTTGTTTACCGTATCCTCTATCCTGATCTTTACAAGGCAATTCCCTGACTTTGCCTTGATCATTTTTTTAAGGCTGCCGATCAATTCTTCACTGACCTCGTCAGCATTCAATGTCAGGGTAATGCTCTTTGTCAGCTTCTCAAGAGCATCAGCCATCAGGCTGATACTGATAACTTTCACCTCCAACTGCTCCTGATCTCCCCTTCTGACCTGAACCCGCACCTTTACAAGCACGTTGAAGCCCTCTACAAGAAAATGCTTCATTTTAAGGTAATCTTCCGAGAACAGGAAAAACTTTTTAGTGTCGTTAAAGTCTTCCAGTATGAAAGAACCATATGGCTTACCCATTTTCGTCATCCGTTCCTGTGCACCTGTTATCATACCGGCTATGGTGACCACCTTGTTAAAATATCTTTTGGGTTCAGCAAAGAGTTCAGTCAGGTTGGTATCACAGAAGTTATCGATCTCCAGTGCAAAGTCATCCAGAGGGTGCCCCGAAATATAAAAGCCCGTCACTTCCTTTTCCTTTCGCAGTTGTTCGATCTTTGTATAGTGGTTACAGTCCGGCATGATCGGATCCTGCGCCTCAACCGTGCTATCTTCTCCAAACAGTGACTGCTGGGCTGAGTTTTTCTTATCCTGGTAACTGCCACCGTGACGGATCACCTTTTCGAGGAAGATCGTATCATCGGTATGCTGCCTGTAAAAGTACTGTGCCCTGTGCGTACCTTCGAAGTTGTCGAAAGCCCCGGCCATGGCCAATGCTTCAAAGCATGTCTTGTTCACTGCTTTCAGGTTTACCCTTTTGGCCATATCAAATATGCTTGTAAAGGGGCCGTTTTCCTTTTTCTCGGCGAGGATAGCATTTACCGCGGCTTCGCCGACACCCTTGATGGCACCAAGGCCAAAACGCACCATGCCATTCTTTGTCACCGTGAAGTTAAAAGCACTTTCATTGACATCAGGGCCCAACACATCAATATTCTGCCGTTTGCTTTCCTCAATGAAAAAGGTGATCTTTTTAATATCATTCAGGTTATGAGTGAGCACGGCAGCCATATATTCAGCAGGGTAATGTGCTTTGAGGTATGCAGTCTGGTAGGCGATGAGTGAATATGCTGCCGAGTGGGAACGGTTAAACCCGTATTCGGCGAAACGCTCCATGATGCCAAAGATCTCTTCGGCTTTCTCTTTTTCAATGTTTTTCTTGAGAGCACCATCAACAAATTCGATCTTCTGCTCCCGCATGATCTCGATCTTCTTTTTCCCCATAGCACGGCGAAGAAGGTCGGCTTTTCCGAGGGAGAAACCGGCCATGACCTGGGCAGCCTGCATGATCTGCTCCTGGTACACCATAATACCAAAGGTGGGTTTAAGTAGCTCCTCCAGCATGGGATGCGGATAAATAACTTTTTCCTTTCCATGCTTGCGCTTGATATAAATCTCGATGAACTGCATCGGCCCGGGGCGGTACAGTGCATTCATGGCGATAAGATCCTCGATATTGGTTGGTTTCAGCTCCTTCAGGTGCGAACGCATCCCCTCTGATTCAAACTGGAATGTGCCTATGGTCTCACCCCTCTGATAAAGCTGGAAAGTCTGTTCATCATCCAGGGGGATCTCCTCGATATCGATCTCGACATCTTCGCTCATCTTGATATTTTCTATGGCATCCTTGATGATCGAAAGGGTCTTCAGTCCCAGGAGGTCCATCTTCAGCATCCCAACGCTTTCCACCAGTTTCCCCTCATATTGTGTCACCATGAGTTCTGAATCTTTGGCAGTGCTGAGAGGGAGGTGTTCGATCAGATTGTTCGGGCCGATGATCACACCGCAGGCGTGGGTACCGGTGTGCCTGGCGGAGCCTTCAAGGGTTTCTGCAAAGATGAGGGTCTTTTTCTCCAGCTCTTTTCCTTTTTTCTTGATGTTTCCCAGCTCCGGAACCTCTCTATATGCCTCGCTGAGTAAAATGCCCGCCCGATCAGGAACCATCTTTGCCAACCTGTCGGCATCAGGCAGGGGTAGTTTGAGAACCCGGGCAACATCGCGTATGGCACTTCTTGCTGCCATGGTTCCAAAGGTTACGATCTGTGCAACCTTTTCCCTGCCATATTTTTGTACGACATAGTTGAGCACACTTTCCCTGCCTTCGTCATCAAAGTCAACATCAATATCCGGCATTGTTACCCTTTCAGGATTCAGGAAACGCTCAAAAAGAAGGTTGTATTTTATAGGGTCAATATTGGTGATCCCGGTACAAAAAGCAACAGCCGAGCCTGCAGCAGAGCCTCTTCCGGGCCCTACGAACACCTTCATCCTGCGTGCTTCGGCAATGAAGTCCTGTACAATGAGAAAGTAACCGGGAAATCCCATTTCCCTGATCACGGAAAGTTCAAAGTCGAGCCGTTCGCTGACCTCCCTGCTGATCTCCGGATACAATTTTTCCGCTCCTTCATAGGTCAGGTGCCTGAGATAATCATCTTCGGAATCAAATCCTTCAGGTAAGGGGAAATGCGGCAGGACGATCTCCCTGGTGGTGATCTCATAATCCTCAACCTTATTAACAATTTCCTGAGTATTGGCAATTGCCTCAGGGTATTGTGCAAACAGATCTGCCATTTCCTGAGGTGTTTTCAGAAATTCCTGCCCTGTGTAATGCATGCCGGATGTATCGTCGAGGTCTCTTCCTGTATTAAGACAAATAAGGATACGGTGGGCATCGTAATCGTCGGCGTTGATAAAATGCACATCATTGGTGGCGATCACTTTAACATTATATTTAGCTGCCAGCTTTATCAGGACCTCATTCACCTGCTTTTGTTCCGGATGTCCATGGTCTTGCAGTTCCAGGTAAAAATCTTCCCCAAAGATCTCAAGGTATTCCAACAGCACCGCTTCTGCCTTTTCCTGCCCATGCATCCGGATAACAGTTGGGATCTCACCACCAAGGCATGCCGAAGACGCCATCAGTCCCTCGCTATACTCACGAAGCAATTCTTTATCAATACGCGGTGTATAATAAAAGCCTTCCAGATATCCTATAGAGCTAAGCTTCGAAAGGTTATGATAGCCCTTACTGTTCTTCGCAAGAAGGATGAGGTGATGCCCGCTCCGGTCAACTTTTTCTGACTTCTTTTTTCTTCCTTCGGCAGCGACATAAACCTCACATCCAATGATAGGCTTGATCCCTTTTTTTTTCGCAGCCTGTATAAATAATGGAACCCCGAACATATTTCCGTGATCGGTGATGGCCAGGGCCTTCATCCCATTGATCTCAGCCTTTTCAAAAAGTGCATCGATCTTGCTTGCCCCATCAAGGATGGAAAACTGGGTATGTACATGAAGGTGCGTAAAATCAGGCATATCCGGAAAGGATCAAAAATTCTCAAAATTTATCACACAAAATTAGCTAAAAAGCAAGTGCATTTATTGATTGTTAATAAAAAATAATTATTGCTGATCCCATTCAGCCATATGTGTATAATCCTGATTTTATGGCCTTTACAAATTTCGTTTGACTATAAGTACTTGATGTATCGGCATATACAGCAAGCACTTTTTGAATGAAGATCGAACAGGTGGACGGCATTTCCCAAAGATCAATATCTTTGCAAAAAATCAATCATGGAATTATCAAGAGAAAACAAACTGGAAGCCATTGCCGACCTCAACCGTGTTTTTGCAGAGCATCTGGAAATAGCCGACATCCCTCCTGATGAAAGCCGGGAAGAGATACTGAAAAGAATACAGCGGGCTGATGATGAATATTTCAGCATTCTGGCATCATTCAATAATGCCTGGTTAGCCTGGGATTACATCAGAACTGATAAGGAGTTGAAGATTAAGGTGGAAGATGTCTGGAAGATGGAAATGGACAGGCACAAGGCGATCTTTGAGGAAGCCAAAACCGAGGTGCTCAAGCTTGCCTCCGCCAATAAGGTTGATCTGGAACCACTGATGCTCAGAATCAACTGGCTGTAAAATATTGCATTCATTTCTTTTTTATTCCAAAAAATATCCGGATATTTGCACCCCCAAAAATGGGAATTATTCATTAAATAATTATAATCAATTTATTATGCCAGCAAAAATCAGATTGCAGAGACGAGGCAGAAAGGCAAGACCTTTTTACCATATCGTCATAGCGGATGGTCGTGCACCACGAGACGGGAAATTCATTGAAAAAATTGGCACTTACAATCCTATCGTCGAGCCTGCCGACATCCAGCTTAATTTCGACAGAGCCCTTTACTGGCTCCAGTCAGGCGCACAGCCTACCGACACTGTCAGGACCATATTGTCCTTTAAAGGTGTTATGTATAAAAACCACCTCCTGAAAGGGGTGAAAAAAGGAGCCCTCACAGAAGAGCAGGCCGAGGCCAAATTCCAGGCATGGCTGAGTGAAAAAGAAGCCAAGGCCGACAACAAGGTCAAAGAAAGCGAACTTGCGAAAAAAGAAGCACACAAGCAAGTTCTTGAAGCTGAGAAGCTTGTAAAAGAAACACGTGCAAAAGATATTGCTGCCAAGCGTGCAGCCGCTATTGAAAAGCAGGTAGAGGCTGCCAGGGAAGAGATCACGGCAGAAGCCACAGAAGAAGCAGGGGAAGTGAAGGAAGAAGTGAAGGAAGAAGTGAAGATAGAAGAAGTAAAAGAAGAAACACCTGCTGCAGAAGAAACAAAAGCCGAGGCAACAGAAGAAAAAACAGAGGAAGCCAAGGAAGAGGAAGTGAAGATAGAAGAAGTGAAAGAAGAGGAACCCAAGGCGGAGGAAGTGAAGATAGAAGAAGTGAAAGAAGAAAAACCCAAAGCTGAGGAAGTGAAGAAGGAAGAAATGAAAGAAGAAGAACCA
>DAOVZP010000256.1 GCA_030635045.1 Bacteroidota bacterium
CCGACAGTTCAGTAAGTAATATTTTAAGAACGCCGTCACTGTGTGCATCTTTGCATCATAATCAAACGCAAAATGAAAAACGAAAATGGAATCATTATTCAATCATCCCCAAACCACATACCCCATACAATTTACCACATACCGCATACCCCATACCACACACCCCATACCACACACCCCACACCCCATACCCGCATCTTCATAAACCCGGAATCAGGTTAATCAATAACACAAACAATCAAATAATAATAACTTTACTAACTTTAATATTTTAAACATTATGAAAAAGATCATTATCACAAGCATTATCATCCTGGCGACTATCACATCTTTTGCCGGTGATAAAGAGTACATGCAAGACATGGAAAAGAACCTGAAGGAACTTAAAAAGGCAAAAACTTCAGATGAATTTCAAGTCATTGCCAACAATTTTGAACGCATCGCAGAAGCCGAAGCAGATAAATGGCTGCCATACTATTATGTAAGCTACAGCTATATCAATTACATTTTTACGGGAGAAGGAAATAAAGATATCGACAAATTCCTGGATATAGCAGAGGGCTACCTGGAAAAAGCAAGGCAGCTCAGCCCCGAAAATTCAGAAATAGAAGTATTGCAGGGCTGGATCTATCAGGGACGCATCCAGGTCGACCCTATGGGCAGGGGGCAGTTATATTCACAAAAAGCCGCCGGTAGTTTCGGGAAAGCCAAGAACCTCAACCCCGACAATCCCAGGATCTATTTCCTGACAGGACAGAATGTACTTTATACCCCGGAAATGTTTGGTGGCGGCCAGGAAGCGGCATGTCCTTACTTTCTGGAAGGAAAAGAAAAGTATGCAGCATTCAAGCCTGAAACGCCCATTTCACCAGATTGGGGGAAGGAAACTAATAATATGATGGCAGCAAAGTGTGATAAGTAAATGATCATGGCTGAAGATAATAAATTCTGCATCTGGAAACATGTCACAGGTATTCTTATCGTCACTCTGATAGGAACCTCAATTTCCCTGCTATTTTCCGGTTCCTCTTCAATCACCTGGAATCATATTTACTATTCCGTACTGTATTCCCTGTTTATTGGTTCCACATTATGGATGGGGAACTTTTCAATCAGCCCGGCCCTCGACAGGATCTTCAGAAGAAATCCACTTCCGCCCGGTGACAAATTAATTTACAGTCTGCTTATGATGATGCTGGTTTCAGGCAGCATCATCATTTTTGTGAACTGGTGCTGGTTTGGCTTCATCCATGGCATGGATTTCTGGAAATTTGTTTCTCAGGGCAGTGGCATGTCAATCATGATCATTGAAATAGTGGTGGTCATCATCATTGCCCTGGTAATGTATGCAAAAGAGTTTTTTTACTCCTGGCGGGATGCCGTTAAAAGTGAAGAGGCCCTGAAGAGGGAAAAGCTGGCCTTGCAATATGAGTCATTGAAAAACCAGGTGAACCCACATTTTCTGTTCAACAGCCTGAACACCCTTTCCGGATTAATAGGAAAGGATGATGAAAAGGCAACCCGCTTCGTGAAGCAGCTGTCGGATATATACCGCTATGTTCTGGAGCATAAAGACCGTGAGCTGGTGCCCCTGGATACCGAGATGAATTTTGTTGAGAATTACATCAGCCTGATGAAGATCCGCTTTGGCGATAACCTTATCGTGATCTCCGATATCAGGGAAACAAGTAATTATAAGATCATTCCGTTATCAATACAGATGTTAGTTGAAAATGCTATTAAACACAATATTGTTTCGAAGGAAATGCCATTGACAATTTCTTTTTCAATGGAGGGCGAGGATGAGCTTACAGTAAAGAATAATTTACAAAAGAAGAGCAGTATACTTCTAGAAGATTCCGGAGAATGGGAGAAACATGGTTTATTGAATATCAAGTCAAGGTATGAATATCTCAGCCAGGGGGTTTTTAAGGTAAATGGAGCCTCGACACTGCCCTTCCCGGATGGCCTTGATGGATATTTTATTGTAAATGTACCCCTGATCAGCTAAGCATATGAGAGTACTTATTATTGAAGATGAGGTAATGGCGGCTGAGAGGCTTCAGGAGATGATCCTTGAGGTGATCCCTGAGGTGGAGATTCTTGGCAACCCTGATTCAATAAGCAGTGCTGTTCGCTGGTTCGTTGAGAATGAAACCCCCGACCTGGCCTTCTTCGACATACAGCTTGCCGATGGGCTCTCATTTGAGATCTTTGAGCAGGCAGATGTCGGCTGCCCGGTCATCTTCACGACCGCATTCGATGAGTATGCCCTAAAAGCGTTTAAAGTTAACAGTATTGACTACCTGCTCAAGCCCATCGATCATGGCGAACTGAAAGCCGCCATCGAAAAATACCGGAGCATTCACGCAAGTGCTGATATTGAAAAACACTCTTTGTCGCCCCAAAACATTGACAATGTGCTGAAGCTTCTGACCCGCCAGTACAAGTCACGCTTTGTGGTGAAGGTGGGTGAACGCATCCGCTCTATCCCCACCGACGAAATTCCCTGTTTTTACAGCATGTCCAAAGCCTCTTACCTTCAAACAGCTGAAGACAGGCATTATGTGATGGACCATTCCCTCGAACAGGTAGAGGCCCTGGTCGATCCGGCAAGATATTTCAGGGTGAACAGAAAATTTATCATTGCATTGGATGCCATTGCTGATATTATCAGCTATTCCAACAGCAGGCTTAAGGTTACACTTAAGCTTCCAACCGAAGAGGACATTATTGTTAGCCGTGAAAAAGTAAAGGAATTCAGGAAGTGGCTGGATCGTTAAGCACAAAATCCTAAATCCCAAAATTCGAAACAATATCTAATGCTTCAAATTAAAAATCCAAAACTGTTTGAGATTTTAGAATTAGATCATTTGAATTTGTTTTGTGCTTGAAAAAACAGGATCCGTCATTTACTTGCATCGGTCATCCTGATGGAGCGACGCGACAGAAGGACCCCCATCAAGTTGCACCGCTGCTGGTAGAACGTTTTTCCAGCTTAATGCAGAACTACAGGCAAAACCCTCCATCTGTGGCTGAGAATATTGATACAGTTCCTTCGTCGCTCACTGCGTTCGTTCCTCAGGATGACAATTTTTACCTACCGGCTTTAATGATAAACACCAGAAACATAATTTGATTTTCTGTTCATTTCTTTGCTTGCCCAAAGAAACGAACCAAAGAAAGGGCTCCCCGGTCAAGGTTCTCGATTGAGTCACGGCATTTCAAAAAGGCCTTATCACTCGGACTGCGCCCGGGGGCGTAAATGCTTCGCATTTATTTGGGGGCTGTATCTGCATGCTTTAGTCCTCGCGCCCGAAGAACAAGCGTTCTTAATTCATACTTAAATTCTGTGACAATGCCGTGTGAATACTACTACAAGGCCCACTGTTCAATCCAAAGATACGGGGATGGCTACATTATTCTGTAAAAGTCAACCGTATATGTATGCAGCCGGTCTTTTACTACCTGCACCATCGCACGATAAAATGGGTTCTGAATAAATACAAACGTTTCAAACGCAGCAAAGTTAAAGCTGTCCGATGGTTGAGATGGGTGTATAAATCGTATCCAAACCTATTTTATCATTGGGTTTTAGGCTATCAATTAGTCTAATGAAAGTTGACTGCATAATAAGAGCCGTATGAATTGAGAGGTTCACGTAGGGTTCTGTGAGAAGTTAGGGGTGAAATTCCCCTAGCTTACTCGACTGTGAGTTCGTTATTTCATCATTTCAATTAGCTTCTTGAATCTTTCGACC
>DAOVZP010000169.1 GCA_030635045.1 Bacteroidota bacterium
GTAGTAATATTGTTAGCCAGGCGTCCTGAGCTTCAATATATCAGACAGATACAAAGTCTGGGACGCATGGTACTTCTTCTATCTTCTATCCCCGTCTCCTTCTCCTTCTTAAATTTTACTTAAGAAGTACTTGGAGTACTTGAAATACTTGCAGTACTTAATGGTACATTCTGAGGTTTCTGAGCTTCATTGAATATCTAAAAATATTTACTGTGAAATAATTAACAGATAAGATAATTTTATATATTTGACAAAAATATATAAGTTATATCTGTTATGATATCCCCAATGTTCAGCCACTTATTGATCCCTTTTATTATTGCTATGGTGCTGGCAGTAACTATGGGGGGCAGTGGTACGGCACCTGCTTTTTCAGCCGCATACGGGGCCAATGTTATCAGGAAAAGCCTGATCCCGGGTTTGTTCGGCATCATGGTGTTTCTGGGGGCTATTATTGCCGGGAAAGGAACAGCCACTACGGTAGGGAAGGACCTGCTGAACCCAGAGATGATGTCGTTTACAGTTGTCTCCATTATCCTTTTTTCAGTGGCAGTGGCTTTGCTTATAGCCAACCTTGCAGGCATTCCCCAGTCGACAAGCCAGGCAACAGTTCTGGCCGTTGTAGCACCGGCAATTTATTTCAATGACCTGAACAGCCATAAACTATTGTTTGAGATCATACCAACCTGGTTTATTCTGCCGGTGATCTCATTTTTTATCAGCTTCTTGCTTGGAAAGTACATTTATCAGCCCATGCGACGGAAAGGCTATACCATGAGCCGGGCAAAGAATGTTAATTTGAAACCGGTCTGGGATACGGTAATTGTTATAATGTCATTGTATGTGGCTTTTACAATAGGAGCCAACAATGTGGCGAATGCTTCCGGGCCTATTGCTTCAATGACGGCCAATGAACTGAACATATCGATCGACGAGAACTTCATCCTCATTATGATCCTGGCAACTTTGATCGTAGCACCAAGTTTCGGCATCGGGAGCTCTATTTTTGGCCACAAGATTGTAAAGAATACAGGAAAGGAGATCGTGCTGTTCGGCAAATTTGAAGCAGTGCTGATCGCTTTTGTTTCAGCAAGCCTGTTGCTGCTTGCATCCCTTACCAAGGGTATCCCAACCTCGCTGGTTCAGCTTAATGTAGCTGCAATCATTGGGATTGGCGTTGCCAAGCTTGGTGCAAGGCATATTTTCAAGAAGACCCAGGTCAGGCGTTTTTTCCTGATGTGGGTGGTCGCTCCCATGATCTCTTTCAGCCTTTCATTGCTGCTCATATGGCTGGCTGATCAAAATGGCTTATTATAGACAAAGAGCCTGGAATAATTATTAATAAGCGGCGATTGGCAAAAAGCAACCTCTGATTTCTGAATTCTGATTTCTGCTATCTGATTTCTGATATCAGATTTTTATCCCTATTTTTGACATCATTACCTGCGGGAAGGTGATGCAGAACATGTTTTGAAACCAATATCTTTTAAATTATGCCGATCAAAGAGGATAAATCTTCCAAAAAATATAAGCTTAAAAGCCTGAGAACCTTCGCCATGGACAGGGTGATGAACCACCAGAGAAGGTATCGCAAGGTGTTCGATCGATATGAGCTGAGCTACCTGAGCGTTGCTTTGGAATTTTACAACAAACTATATGATGAGAAAGAATGGGATGTAAAGATCACATATAAAGCGTTCCGTCTGGATGGGGATGAAAAAGTCAAGGAGCTTTGCAACGAGGAGCGTGAATTAACAATTGGCAAAGACATGAACCTGATCACGCAAGATTGCTCATGGGGGAATGACGAATACGGAAAGTATTGGGATAAAGGCGATTATATCTGGGAGGTTTATATAGATGGGGATGAGGCCGGAACCGTAAAATTCTATGTGGAAGATGCAGGCCGCGTTACCATAAAGGAAAACCCTTATTTTGAGGTAGCTTCCCTGAAAACCTATGAGGCACCTGCAGGTGACCTGCCCGAGGATGAAAGAGTATATCTGAAGGAGTTTGACAATGTTCGGACCCGTTATATCATGACGGAGCTTAAATTCACCAACAAGCTTCCTGACGAATGGCTGTGTGAGCTTTTCTTTAAATATTATGACGATACCGGAATTCTTGCAGGGGTTGCCGATAGTTTTGGTTATGTCGTTCCGGATCTGGGCTCGGGCAAACTCAATAATTTCTCAGTAGGGTGGGGGAGTGCTGATGGAGATTCATGGATACACGACAACTACCGCGTTGAAGTTGTTTTCATGGACCAGGTAGTGGCGATGATCCCATTCAAGGTTGGAGACACAGATCGTGAAAGAATGAGCGATTATGAAGCCCTCCTCAATGCAGAAGTTTCGGAGTTCTACGGACAGACCGTGGTTTCGAATAAGAAAAAAGATGAGCCTGTACCGGCAACCGAAGGCACAGACAAAGAAGAGGATACTGCAAAAACAAGTGATGATGATATAGAGATCGACAACAGGCCCCTCAGTGAGATCCTTGCCGACCTGGACAGGCTGGTTGGCTTGAAGGAGATCAAAAATAAGGTCAGGGATTATGTAGATTACGTGAGTTTCCTGCAATACAGGGCAGAAAAAGGCCTGGAAGATGATGAGGATGAGCTTAACCTGCACAGCGTTTTTACCGGTAACCCGGGCACAGGAAAGACTACTGTGGTAAAACTTCTAGGGAAAATATACCATGCCATGGGACTGCTGTCCAAAGGGCATGTGCATGCGGTTGATAGCAGTGACCTGATCTCCGGATTTGTACGGACGACGGGCAAGGACACCAAAGCCAACATTGAGAAAGCACGAGGTGGGATACTTTTCATCGATGAAGCTTATATGTTGTACAAGGATGGGTCATCGAACGACTTCGGGACTGAGGCTGTAGCCGAGCTGATCACTGAAATGAGTGACGGCCCAGGTGATATTGCCATTATGGTGGCCGGGTACCCCAAGGAGATGGATAGCTTTATCAATTCCAATCCCGGGCTGAAATCACGTTTCCGCAACCATTTTCATTTTAACGACTACACACCGGATGAACTGGTAGACATCGCTCATTTTGCTGCGGATGAGAAGGATGTTGCCCTGTCGCCCGATGCTGAAAAACAGCTTAAAAAGATCGTTACGGATGCCTTCCGCAAGCGCGATCGTACTTTCGGCAATGCCCGCCTGGTACACTCCATGGTGGATGAGGCCAAGATGAACCTTGGAGTGCGCCTGGTAAGGAAATATGACGAGGATGAGCTGACCAAAGAAATGCTTAGACTGATAGAAGCCGAAGATATCGAAGACCTCTCCAAAGGGAACCTGCAGGAAAGGCTGAAGCTGGATGTAGATAAAGCCCTGCTCGACCAGGCTATGGAAGAGTTGAATGCACTAACCGGATTGCAATCAATAAAGCAGGAAGTAAACGAACTGATCCGCCTGACCAAATACTATCGTGAGATAGACCGCGACATACTAAAGGCATTCAGCATGCATGGGATATTCATGGGCAATCCGGGAACGGGAAAGACCACCGTTGCCAGGATAATGGGCAAGGTTTATAAAGCGTTGGGGCTCCTTGAGCGGGGACACCTGATCGACGCCGATGCCAGCGATCTTGTGGCAGGATTTGTCGGACAGACATACGATAAGACAAAGAATTTGATCAAAAGGGCAATGGGAGGAGTGCTGTTTATTGATGAAGCCTATTCCATTACCGACAGTGCCGCACATGGCAGTGGTGCTGACTTTGGAAAGAAGGCTATTGCTGCTCTTATCAAGGAGATGGAAGATCACAGGGGTGAATTTGCGGTTATAGCAGCAGGTTATCCCGATAATATGTCGCGATTCCTTGAATCGAATCCAGGGATAAAGTCACGTTTCGACCGCACATATCATTTTGAAGACTTCAGCGAAGAGGAACTATGGACCATTGCCGTGGGCATGCTTGCTCAAAAAGGGCTTAAGGCTGATAAGAAAGCTGAGGCGCATATCAAAAAGTATATTGCACACCTCTATGCCGGACGCAATAAGTTCTTTGGCAATGCCCGTACAATGCGCAAGATGGTGGAGAAAGCATACAGAAACCACGAATTGCGCATGGCTGACATGGCAAAAGCTAAGCGCACAAAAGTGGAAATGGCTACATTAAACCTTGCTGATGTCGAGGAATTCGAGCCCGGGAAAGTGAAAGGCGGCAGGCAGGACATCGGGTTCAAGTTCAAAGAGTAATATTTATTCTTCTTCTTTTAATTCTTCGATCTTGCGGGCATCGGCTTCTGCTTTGTCGGTCTCTCCCATGGCGATGTAAATATTTTCCCTTACCATATAAGCAAGGATATCCTTCTCATCGATACTGATGACTTTGTTCACATCCGCAAGTGCGGCAGAAAGCTTCCCCATTATAAGCAATGCCGCTGCCCTCGATGCAAGATAGAGTGTGTCGTCGGGGGCGAGTTTCACCGCTATGTCCAGGTCGATCAATGCAGCCCTGTGTTTTTTGACTGAAAGATACAGATCCCCCCGGCTGAAATAATAAAAAGCACTATCACGTTTCAGTTCCAGGGCCCGGTTGAAATCAGCCAATGCCTCTTTCTGTTTGCCAAGCTCCTTGTATGCCAGGCCACGCAGCACCATCTTCCAATGATCGTAAGGTATTTCTTTCAATACTGCAGTTGTACTTGCGATGACCTCTTCAGGGGTTTCTTTTTTCTCTTCTTCGTGTATCATAGGATCAATAATGTTGAGGGCAGAGCCGCGTTCCAGATCGCCAAGCACATTGGGATTGCCGTAAGTTTTGGTATAATCATCAAGAAATTCAATGAAATCATCGGCAACCACACCCCAGGTTTCGGGGGTTTCCTCATGATAGGCATCCAGTACCTGAGATTCCTTCTGATCTTTGCTTAAAGTGGTAAATACCAGCCGTTCGCCGGTGGCAGTATGACAGAAAGGTATGAAA